>DASQQH010000469.1:0-2836 GCA_035643555.1 Acidimicrobiales bacterium
GAGCATCCAGCTGATGATCGAGAACTGGGGGTCGAAGATCCACCACCACGCCATAGCCGTCAGCACGGTGGGGGCGACCCAGGGCAGCAGCACCACGCCCCTGGCCAGGCCGTTGAACCGGAAGCGACGGTTCAGCAGCAGTGCCAGGCCCATGCCCAGGACGTACTTGAACACGATGCTGACCACCGTGTACAGGACGGTGTTGAACACGGCGGTCTGGAAGATCGGATCGGTGGCCAGCGCCTTGAAGTTCGCCAGCCCCACGAAGTGGCCGGTCGTCCCCACGCTCTGGTTGGTGAGGCTCAGCCAGATACCCAGGCCGAGCGGGTAGGCGAGCAGCCCCAGGATGACCAGCGCGGCCGGCAGCAGGAAGAGCAGGGCTGCAAGGGTGGCGTTGTTTCGCCACCGCAGTCTGCTCCCCCGCGGTCCCTTCGCCTGCGGTCGGACCCCCCCGGCCTCAGGGCGCTCGACCGTCGTTACCGAGGCCACGGTCCCGCTGGATCCCACCAGGAGGGGCGCCCGGACCGTGCTTCCGGTCCGCCATGGCGTTCCCGCCCGCTCACGCGTACACGCTCTTGAGCTCGCTCTCGGCCTGGGCGGCGGAGTCCTTCGGACTCTGACGGCCGGTCGCCGCCCGGGCCACCATGTCCACCACGGTGAAGTTGGCGAGCGCTTGCGCCGAGTTGTGGCCGAGGTTCCCGGCGTAGCCGTCGGTGAACTGGTCCCTCACGGCGTACTGGTAGGGGGTGTAGATGGGCTTGGAGGTCCAGAAAGGGACCGTGGCGTAGTCGTTGAGGGGAGGGCTGACATACCCCTTCGACGCCGTCATCCACGGCAGGTACTGGTCCTTGTCCCACATGAACTTCAGGTACGCCCTCGCCGCGTTCGGGTATTTCGTGTAGGCCATCACCATGGCCTGATCGAATTGGTTGAGCTGGGTGGGCTTTCCCACCGGACCGACCGGGTAGGGCGCCGATCCGGTGTCCTGGGCGATCGCTTGGTGGTCCTTCGTGGCCGAGAAGTAGATCGAGATCCCATTTGCCGTGGCGGAGATGTCGCCGGCCAGATAGGCCTTGTTGTTGTTGGAGTCGAGCCAGGACACTGTGCCAGGGATGAAATTCTGGTAGAGCTGGTGAGCATAGTCCAGCGCCTTCACCGTCTCGGGACTGTTGATGGCGACCTTGTTGTTGCTGTCGACAAGCTTCCCGCCAAAGGCGTACAGCAGCCAGTAGCACCAGGTGTTGGCGTCCCCGACCGCGTGCCCCAGGGCCAGGCCGATGGGATGGCCGTGGGCCTTCAGGGCCTTGGCGGCGGCCAGCAGCTCGTCGGTGGTCTTCGGGAACTGCTTGAACCCGGCCTGCTCGAGCCAGGACTTCCGGTACAGCCATTCCGAGCCGTTGGCGCCCAGGGGAAGGGCGATCCACTTGCCGTTCGACTTTCCGTAGAGCTCCGCGGTGTGGAACCAGCCGCCGTGGGCCTTTCCCACCTCCGTGGCCAGGCTGGTCAGGTCCAACAACTTGGACGGATACAGCTGGGGGGTGTCGTAGAACACCAGGAAGATGTCCGGGCCCGACCCGACTCGAGCAGCGGTGGCCGCCTTGGCCTCGATGTTGGTCCAGGCCTGCCAGTCCACGGTCACCGGGACACCCGTCTTCTGGGTGAACCTCTTCGTGTTCTTCTCCCAGTAGGTACGGTCGGCGTCCACGAACTGGGTCCAGCGCATCACGTGGAGCTTGGCCCCCTTCTCGATCGCCCCGTTCGCCGCACCCGCGGTCTGGGGGGATCCGCTGCCGCCACCGGCGGCCCCGCCGCTACCGCACGCCGCGAGCAGGCCCCCGGCGCCGATCGCCCCGGCCCCCAACCCCATGAACTGGAGGAAGTTCCGACGGCTCATCGGCCCCGACGGCGACCCGGGGACGCTCTCGTGGCCTTCCTCAGGAGGGTTCCCCCCCGTGTTCCTCGGAGTTCCCGCCATTGTTCTGCCTCCCTTGTTGTATCCCTGACATGTCCTGCGATGGGGCGCTGCCCGTCACGTCACGGCATCGGCCCTCCCACCGGGTCCGGTCGCGGGCGCAGTCGGCTGGAGCGAATCGCCCCACGAGGCCATATGCACCGAGTCGCTCGCTCGCCGCAACAGGCGGGCCACCCGCGGCTCTGCATCGGCCTGCCGTCGGAGGGCGTCGCGTAGCGGGCGGTCCAGGTCGGGACCATATCGCTGTTCGCCGCTGGTGAAGTGTCGCGCCGCGGCCTCCCGGGCGCCGTTGACATCCCCCGCCGCGATGGCCGCGTAGGTGGCCCGGTGGAAGCCGAAGGACGCGTCGTTCACCAGGCGGTCCGTGTGGCTCCGGAGCACGAGAGCATACGTGAGAGAGCGGATCGAGCCGCACAGGATCTGCAGGACGGTGTTCCTGGAGGCGCCGACCACGGCCTCATGGAACGCCACGTCCAACTCCGTCGCAGCGGCGACATCATCCGCCCGCTCGAAGGCGGACAACAGCTCCCCCAGCCCCGTGAGATCCTCGGGGCTGCGCTGGGTGGCCGCCAGGGCTGCTGCCTCCGATTCCAGGGCTCGCCGGGCGTCGATCACATGGCGAGCCGTCACCTCCCCGCGGCGGGCGAAGACCTCCGGGGCGGCCATGCCATTGGACGGCTGCAGCTCGCGGACGAAGGTCCCACGACCGGGTTTGGTCTCCACCAGCCCCCGCTCCCCCAACCTCCGCAACACCTCCCGGATCAGTGGTCGACCGACCCCGAAACGCTCGGCCAGTGCCCGCTCGGCCGGGAGCTGCTCACCGTACGCCCAGTCGCCCGAGATCAGGCTCGCCTCCAGGGCATC
>DASQQH010000470.1:0-2487 GCA_035643555.1 Acidimicrobiales bacterium
GAAGGGCTCGATCAGGTCGAACAGGGCGTTGCCGAGCTCGGTGCCGTAGCCGGTCTCGGCGCAGCCGGCCACGAACTGCTCCCGCTGGGCGGCGATGAGGTGGCGGATCTTCTTGCCGCAGGCCTTGCGCAGGTTGTCGGCCTCGGTGAGCGAGTACCGGGCGAAGCGCTGGGCCACCCGCATCATGGACTCCTGGTAGATCATGAGGCCCCAGGTGTCCGACAGCACCTCCTCCAGATCCGGATGCAGGTAGGTCACCGCCTGGCGGCCATTCTTCCGGTCGGCGTAGTCGTTGTGCATGTTGGCCGCCATCGGCCCCGGCCGGTAGAGGGCCACCAGGGCGGCCACGTCCTCGAAGGTCGTGGGCCGCAGGGACCGCACCAGCGTGCGCATGGCCCCGCCTTCCAACTGGAAGACCCCCACGGTGTCGCCCCGGCGGAGCAGCTCGAAGGTGGCCTCGTCGTCCAGGGCGATGTTGTCGATGTCGGGGCGGCTGGCGGTGTTCGCCTCGACCTGGTCCAGGGCCTGCTCGATCACGCTCAGGTTCCGCAGCCCCAGAAAGTCCATCTTGAGCAGCCCCAGCTCCTCCACCCCGTGCATCTCGTACTGGGTGACGATCGGGGCGTCCTCGGGGGACCCCCCCGGCTCGGGCTTGCGCTGGATGGGGAGGTACTCGGTGAGGGGGGCGTGGGTGATGACGACCGCTGCGGCGTGGATGGAGTCCTGGCGGCGCAGCCCCTCGAGGCCCCGGGCCACGTCGATGACCCGGCGGGCGTCAGGGTCGGCGTCGTACATCTCCCGGAGCGGGGCGGCCATCTTCCACCCGTCCTCGTGGCCCTCGGTCTTCTCCAGACAGGCCGCCAGGGGGTGGCCCGGCCCATCACCAGCGGCGGCATGGCCTTGGCCACCCGGTCCCCCACGGCGTAGGGGAGCCCGAGGACCCGGGCGGCGTCGCGCACGGCGGCCCGGGCCTTGATGGTGGAGAAGGTCACGATCTGGGCGACATGGTCCCAGCCGTAGCGCTCGGTGGCGTAGCGGATCATCTCGCCGCGGTGGCGCTCGTCGAAGTCCATGTCGATGTCGGGCATCTGCTTGCGGCCCGGGTTCAGGAACCGCTCGAAGAGCAGGTCGTGGCGGATGGGGTCGACGTCGACGATGCCCAGGCAGTAGGCGACGCAGCAGCCGGCCGCCGACCCTCTGCCCGGCCCCACCCGGATACCGGACTCGCGGGCGTGGCGGATGAGGTCCCACACCACCAGGAAGTAGGCGGAAAAGCCCATGTCGGCGATGACCGACAACTCGTAGTCGACCCGCTCGACCACCTCGGCCGACAGGGGGCTGGGATAGCGGGCCTCGGCCCCCTCGTAGCTCAGATGGCGGAGGTAGGCCGCCGCCTGTGCCTCATAGCCCCCCGTGTCGTGGTCCCCCTGGAGGCGGAACCGCTCGGGGACGGGGAACTCGGGCAACCGGGGCTTGCCGAACTCGATCTCCACCCGGGCCCGCTCGGCGATCCACAGCGTGTTGTCGCAGGCCTCGGGGACCTCGGCGAACAGGGCCCGCATCTCCGCGGCAGTCTTGAGGTAGTGCTCCTCGCCGTCGAACTTGAACCGGTCGGTCTCGTCGATGGTGGCGCCCGTCTGCACGCACAGCAGGGCGTCGTGGGCGGTGGCGTCGGAGCGGGTCGTGTAGTGGCTGTCGTTCGTCGCCAGCAAGGGCGCCCCGAGCTCTCGGGCCAGCTCGATGAGGTGGGGGTTGGTCCGTCGCTGGGCGGGGAGGCCGTGGTCCTGGAGCTCGACGAACAGGCTGTCCCGCCCGAAGATGTCCTGGAGGCGCCCCGCCGCCTTGCGGGCCCCCGCCAGGTCGTCCTTGAGCAGCGCCTGGAGCACCACCCCGCCCAGACATCCCGTGGTGGCGATGATGCCCTCGTGGTACCGGTCCAGCAGCTCCCAGTCCAGCCGGGGCTTGTAGTAGTACCCCTCCAGGTAGGCGGCGCTGGACAGGCGCATCAGGTTCCGGTAGCCGAGGTCCGACTCGGCGAGGAGGGTCAGGTGGTAGTAGAGCTTGTCGCCCCCCTCGACGTCGCCGCCGGTATCGTCGACCCGGCCCCGGCGGGCAGGGCGCTCATGCCGGCTCTCGGCCGCCATGTAGGCCTCGGTGCCGATGACCGGGGTGATGCCGGCCTCCCGGCAGGCCCGGTAGAAGTCCAGCACCCCGTACATGTTGCCGTGGTCGGTGATCCCGAGCGCCGGCTGGCCGTCGGCGACCGCGGCCGCCACGGCGTCGGCGACCCGCGCCGCCCCGTCCAGCATGGAGAACTCGGAATGGGTGTGCAGATGACAGAACGACCCCCCCGACTGGTCCCTCGCTGGTCCCGACGCATCCGTCACCGCCCTGGTGCCTCCTTCCCCACGACCGTCCCTGTCCTCCCCCCCGCTGCTCCCGTCGGCATCCTGCCATGCGGCAGGGTTCCGAGGTGGCTCCCCCCGG
>DASQQH010000471.1:0-4076 GCA_035643555.1 Acidimicrobiales bacterium
GGGCCATGACCGCTGCCACCTTGTCGAAGTCCAGGGCCCGGAGCTCCTCCCACTCGGTCAGCACCGCCAGCACCGAGGCCCCCTGGGCGGCGGTGTAGGGGTCGGGGCACACCTCGATCCCCTCGAAGGGCCCCCGCACCGCCGGGTCGTAGGCCCGCACCCGGGCGCCGGCCCGGACCAGGCGCTCGATGACGGCGAGCGCCGGCGAGTCCCGCAGGTCGTCGGTCCCCGCCTTGAACGCCAGCCCCCAGACGCCCACGAGCCGGCCCTGGAGCGAGTCCCCGGCCATGGCCCGGATCTTGGCCACCACCGCCTCCCGCTGGGCCTGGTTGGTGGCGATCACGCCCCGGAGCAGGTCGAAGTCGTAGCCCGCCTCCTCGCCCATGCGGACCAGGGCCGCGGTGTCCTTGGGGAGACAGCTCCCCCCCCACCCCGGGCCGGGCCGCAGGTAGTCGAAGCCGATGCGGTGGTCGTAGCCCATCCCCACCACCACGTCGGCCACGTCGGCCCCCACCGCCTCGCACAGACAGGCAATGGCGTTGACGAAGCTGGCCTTGGTGGCGAGGAACGCGTTGCAGGCGTACTTGGTCAGTTCCGCCGTGGGGGGGTCGGTGATCAGGACCGGGGCCCCGATGCCCTCGAACAGAGCGGCGACCCGGACCGCCGCGGCCCGGTCGTCGGCGCCGATGACGATGCGCTCGGGGTGCAGGCAGTCCCGGACCGCCGAGCCCTCCCGGAGGAACTCGGGGTTGGCCACCACGCCCACGTCGTCCCGGGAGAGCGCCTCGCCAACGAGGCGGGTCGAGCCCACCGGGGCGGTGGACTTGGTCACCACCACCGCCCCCGGGGCCAGGTGGGGCCCGATCTCCCGGGCCACGCCCAGGACCTGGGACAGGTCCGCGGCGCCGTTGCCGGCCTGGGGGGTGGGCACGCAGATGAAGGCGATCTCCCGGCCGGCCACCGCCGCCGGAGCGCCCAGGACGAACCGGAGCCGCCCCGAGGCCAGGCCGTCGCCAACGAGCTCGGCCAGGCCCTCCTCGGGGATCGGCACCTCCCCGGCCGAGAGTGCGGCCACCTTGTCGGCCACCGCGTCGGCACAGCACACCCAGTGCCCCAAGTTGGCCAGCGACGCGGCGGTGGCAAGGCCCACGTTGCCGGCACCGATGACCGCGACCTCGGCCACGTCCCCCCTTTGGTTTGTCCCCCCCCCTCCGGCGCCGCCGTGTCTACCACCCCACCCCGGCCCCCTCAAGTGGATGGCCGCCGACCTGGACCTATGGCGCCTGGGCGCTCCCGAGGAGGAGGAACAGCACCGCCATGCGCACCGCCACGCCGTTGCGCACCTGGCGGGTGACCACCGAACAGGGCAGGTCGGCGACCTCGCCGGCGATCTCCACCCCCCGGTTCATGGGCCCGGGGTGCATGATCAGGGCGTCGTCTGCCAGCAGGCGGGCCCGGGCGGCCGTCAGGCCGTAGCAGGCGGTGTACTCCCGCAGGGAGGGGACCAGGGACTCCGAGATCCGCTCGGCCTGGAGGCGCAGCAGGTAGACCACGTCGACCTTGGGGATGACGTCGTCCAGGTCGTGGCTCACCGACACCGGCCACCCGGCCAGTGTGGAGGGCAGCAGGGTGGGCGGGGCCACCAGGGTCACCTCGGCCCCCAGGGCCGAGAAGGCCGCCACGTCCGAGCGGGCCACCCGGGAGTGGTCCACGTCGCCCACGATGGCGATGCGCAGGCCATCGAGGCCCGACTCCCCGGCCCGCCCCGCCCAGGCGGGACGCCCCGCCCGGGCGGCCTGGCGGATCGTGTAGCAGTCCAGCAGGGCCTGGGTGGGGTGCTCGTGGGCCCCGTCGCCGGCGTTGATCACCGACGCCCCGGTCCACCGGGCCACCTGCCAGGGCACCCCGGCGCAGCGGTGGCGCACCACCAGGGCGTCCACCCCCAGGGCGTCCACGGTCTGGACCGTGTCCCGGAGGGACTCCCCCTTGCTCATCGAGGACGACCCCGCCGAGAACGACATGGTGTCGGCCGACAGGCGCTTGGCGGCGGTCTCGAAGGACAGCCGGGTGCGCGTGGAGTCCTCGAAGAACAGGGTGGCCACGGTCTTGCCCCGCAGGGCGGGCACCCGGGGGATGGCCCGCTCGGAGACCTCGGTGAAGGAGTCCGCCAGGTCGAGCACCTCCCCGATCCCCTCACGCCCCAGGTCGGCCACGGCCAGCAGGTGGGACCTGGCAGGCCGGTCGGCGCCCTCGGTCATCTGGGCACCATGTCGCCCAGGGCCACGCCGTCCTCGCTGACGTCCACCAGCTCGTCCCGGCGGGTGGGGAGGTTCTTGCCCACGTAATCGGGCCTGATGGGGAGCTCCCGGTGCCCCCGGTCCACCATGACGGCCAGCTGGACCGCCCTGGCCCGCCCGTAGTCGGCGAGGGCGTTGAGGGCGGCCCGCACCGTGCGCCCGGTGAACAACACGTCGTCCACCAGGACCACGGTGCGCCCGGTCAGGTCGAAGCCCACGTCGGTGACCGCCTCGGGGAGCACCGGGCGCAGCCCGATGTCGTCCCGGTAGAAGGCGACGTCGAGGGTGCCCACCGGGACGGGTGTGTGGCCCACCTCCTCCAGGATCGCCGCCAGCCGCCGCACCAGGGCCGCCCCCCCGGTCTGGAGGCCCACCAGGGCCAGGCCCTCCAGGCCGTGGTTGCGCTCGATGATCTCGTGGGCGATGCGGGTGAGGGCCCGGTGGACGTCGCCGGCGGTCATCACCTGGGTGCGGGGGACGAAGACACTCCGCCGGGGAGGGGTGATCCTGCGCTCTCGCTCTGCCACACCGGCCCTTCCTGTCCGTGCGGGCCTCACCGGACCCGCTTCACGGTGGCCCTCAGTCTAGGACAGGTCCCCGCCGGATCGGACGATCCCCGCCGAGGGGTGCGCCGGGGCCCCGGTGGTGGGCGGGGTAGGCCGGGCGACGGGGCGGGGCGGTAGGGGGTGGCGGAGCGCCCCGGGGCCGGCCCACCGGCGGGCGTCCTCACAGCGCGCCTCCCACTCCCACAGCCAGGCCTCCATGGCCTCGGGCGTCAGGGCCGGGGCCAGGAAGTGGCCCTGGGCGGCGTCGCAGCCGAGCGCCCGCAGGCGCGCCCAGGCCCCCACGTCGGCCACCCCCTCGGCGACCACCCGCAGGCCCAGGCTGTGGGCGAGCACCACCGTCGAGGAGACGATGATCTGGTCGCTGCGGTCCGAGGTCATGCCCTCCACGAAGGACCGGTCGATCTTCAGGGCGTCGCAGGGGAGCCGGCGCAGGTAGGCGAGGGAGGCGTGGCCCACCCCGAAGTCGTCGATGGCCACCGACACCCCCACGTCCCGGAGCCGCTGGAGGATCTCGCCCGAGCGGGGGACGTCGGCCACCAGGGAGGACTCGGTGATCTCGAGGGTGAGGGCCGAGGCGGGCACGCCCGTGCGGGCGAGCAGCTCGCCCACCTTGGCCCCCAGGTCGGCGTCCACCAGGGTCCGGGCGGACACGTTGACCTGCACATCCAGGTCCCGGCCTCGGCGGGCCCACCCGGCCCGCCACTCGAGGGCCCGGGTGAGCACCAGGGCCGTGAGGGGCCAGATGGCCCCGGTCCGCTCGGCCGTGGAGACCACCTCCTTGGCCGAGACCTCCCCGAGGCGGGGATGGGTCCAGCGCACCAGGGCCTCGGCCCCGATGATCGCCCCGTCGGCCAGGGCGGCCACGGGCTGGAAGGCCACGTCCAGGTCGCCCGCCTCGATGGCCCGGCGGAGCTGGGCGGAGAGGGCGAGGCGGCGCGGGCTGTGGTGGTCCTGGGCCGGGTCGTAGGCGAAGGCCCGGGCCCCCTCCGCCTTGGACAGGTACATGGCCACGTCCGCCCGCTGGAGGAGGGTGGCGGGGTCGGTGCCGTCCGCGGGGGCCACCACCACCCCCACGCTGGCGGCCACCTCCACGGTCACCTCCCCCAGGCGGTAGACGGCCTGGAGGGTGCGGGCGAGCTGCTGGGCGAGGCCCAGGGCCCCGGCCCGGTCCCCCTCCCCCAGCACCAGGACCCCGAACTCGTCCCCGCCCAGG
>DASQQH010000472.1:0-3308 GCA_035643555.1 Acidimicrobiales bacterium
CGCTGGCGGTGTATGCGCCGGCGTCGTAGAGGAGCCGGAGGGACCTGATCCTGCCGTGGTCGATCTCGAAGAACTCGGCGAAACGGACGGTGCCGACGGGCAGCCTCGCAGCCCGGCGGGGGTGCGGGATGCCGGCCACGGCCCTCCCCGCCTTTCGCCCGGCGGTGACGAGGCCGATGGCGCGCCGTTTGGGCACCGCCAGGTCCGAGGGCCGCCATTGTCTGTTGGGGCTAGCGCGCGCATGGCGGTGCGGTCCCCATACCTGGGCGGGCAGGAGCGTGGCGCGGGCCTGGGCGGCATCGCGTCCCAGCCGTCCCGGTGTCCCGAGGAGCGGAGACGAAGGGCCCGCCTGGTCGCCGCCACCTTCGCCACCGCCTGGCCGGTAGCGGGGGGACATCTAGCGTGTCCCGCTATGGCAGCAGGCGCCTTGGCCGTGGTGGAAGCGTGGTTGGACGCGGTGAACCGCACCGACGCGGCGCAGGTCGAAGCATTGACTGCCGAGCAGGTGGAGATCGTCGGACCGAGGGGGAGCGGCCACATGGACCGGGCCGTGGTCTCGGAGTGGATGGCTCGGGCCGGGTTCTCCTCGCGGGTGCGCCGCTGGTACTGCGGTGGCGATGGCAGCGTGGTGGTCGAGCAGGCGGCCCGCTGGGTCGACCCGTCCACCGGAACGGAGCTCGGGAGGGCCGTTGTGGCCTCGACGTTCGTGGTTGGGGGCGGTCGCGTGGTCCGGTTCGCTCGCCACGACGCCGGTCTCGATGCCGCGCTGTGGTCGGCGGGCCTGACCGGTGAGAACGAGGTCGTTGAACGCGGCGCCCACGGGACAACGGGGCGCCAGGGGACGTGCTGAGGTTGTGCTCACCCTTGGATGGCCGGACGGCGCTCCGCCGCTCCGGCGATGCCGGCGGTCTTGCAGGGCGTCGTCAGGGGGCGGGACAGCGAAACGGGGCCGCCGCCAGCTGGAATCGAGCGTGGCCTCGGCGATCACTGCCGACCTGGGTGGCGATGTCAGCCTCGACGCTCCTGGGAGCGACGTCCTGCCTGCGACGGCAAAGGGCCCGGACGACCGAGGCCCCTCCGTCGCCGTTGACCAGCTCAGACAGCGACATGTCCAGGGCCACCTCCGCCGGCGTCGTTCGACGGAGAACCATCGGCACCTGCGGGTGGGACGTGGCGAGCCCATACGGGCTGAGCTGCCAAGGGTCACGCCCGAGGTCCGAGCAGAGGTTCGCACCTCGGACGCTCCGGCGGGCGGATGCGCCAGAGCGGCACCGTGGGATCCGGGCGGGGCCCTGTGCCCTGGCTCGGCGGGGGAGGAACCCGGGGCCCCCTGGCCCCACACGGGTCGAGGGGCGCCACCGGGTGCCGGCCACCCCGCAGGGTGGCCGGCACGCTCCGGTGTGGAGCAAGGCTAGGGCGAGACCTCCTCCAGGCGCCGGTGGCGGGTGGCGATCCCGGCCTGGGCGATGATCGCCGACACGCACAGGAACCCCCCGATCAGGAGCAGGGCCTCCAGCAGCGACAGGTGCACCACATAGGAGGCGATGGCGAGCACGCCGATGCCCCCGCCGATGTGGCCGATCCCGTCCACCAAAGCGAAGCCGGTGGCCCGGGCCCGGGTGGGGAAGTTCTCCGCCGACCAGGCGTAGGTGGGTGAGACCCAGAAGTTGAAGCCGAAGAAGATGATGGCCGAGCCGATGAAGGCAACGATGAGGTTGTGGCCGCCCAGGGCGGTGACCACCCCCCCGATCATGGTGAGGGCCGCCGAGATGGGGAGCCACAGCTTGCGCTCCAGGCGTTCGGTGATGAAGGTGGAGACCACCGCGCAGGCGATGAAGCCGACCACCCCCACGGCGACGATCACCCCGGCTTCGGGCGGGGGGTAGTGGAGCGAGGTGAGCAGGGAGGTGAACCCCGCGGCGAAGGCGTAGACGGTGATGTAGCCGATGAACCACACCGCCAGCAGCAGCGCGACGCGCCCGACGTAGCGCCGGTTCCCGAAGATCTCGCGGTAGGCCTGGTAGGTGCTCTCGCTGCCGGGCTGGAGCTCGGTGGCGATCTCCTCGTCCCGCACCGGGGCCAGCTCCCCCAGCCGGCGGCGGGCGGTGGTCTCCATGCGGGTCACCACCTGCTCCGCCTCGGCCAGTCGCCCCCGGCGCAGCAGCCAGCGGGGGGACTCGGGCAGCTCGATGCGGAGGACGACGGCCACCAGGGCCAACAAGGCGCCGACCCCGTACATGTACCGCCACCCCGCGCTGAAGCCGGGACCGGCGAGGGTGGCGGGGAGGCCGTGGGGCCAAGGGGCGGCCGGGGTGGTGAGGACCAGGCCCAGCCAGACGGCGATGAAGGCCCCCAGAGCGGACATGATGAAGATGAGGGAGGTGAACCGGGCCCGGCCGCGGCGGGGGGCCACCTCCCCGATGTAGGTGTTGACCACGGCCAGATCGGCCCCGATGCCGATGCCGGTGATGAACCGGGCGGCGTTGAAGTTGGCATAGTCGGGGACGAAGGCGTTGTAGAGGGACCCGAGCCCCGTGATCACCATGGTGATCAGCAACATGTTGCGCCGGCCGATGCGGTCCGAGATGGGCGACAGGGTGAGGGTGCCCACCACGTAGCCCGCCAGGTTCAGCACCACCGGGAGCTTCAGGTCGTTGAAGGCGGTGGCCGGGGTGCAGCCGGCCTTGATGGCCGTGCAGGTCTGGATGAACGAGACATTGATGTCGAAGACGTCGTAGAAGGTGAACAGGAAGCCCAGGCCCACGATGGCGATGAACGCGTAGGACAGGGACCACACGTCGATCCGGTCCATGCGGGCGACGAGGTTCCGGGTCCGCTCGCCGGTGGGGGCCTGGCGCGGGCTGGTGGTCATGGGTCCTCCCCTGAGCCAGGGCACGGTGGCGTGCCGAGGGTGGCCATCGAGGGGGCGGGCGACGGTGCCTCGTCCTCCGGGCGGTGGCCGTAGAGCCAGTCGACGTCCTCGTAGTCGCCATCGCCCCGCCTGGCCAGCAGGGCGTTGCGCAGCGTGGCGCCGATGCCATCGGTGTGGCAGATCTCCCCCCAGGTGCGTGCGGTGCGCTGGACCCGGGCGGCCCGGGGCGCCCGGGCGGCCTGGTAGGAACGGAAGGCGTCGGCCGGGGCGCCCGGCGCCCTGGCCACCTCGGCGGCCAGGTGGGCGGCGTCCTCCAGGGCCTGACAGGCCCCCTGGGCGATGTACTGCAGCATGGGGTGGGCGGCGTCGCCGATCAGGGTGATCGCCCCCCGGGTCCAGTGGTCCAGGGGCTCACGGTCCTGCATCGTCCACCACC
>DASQQH010000473.1:0-8230 GCA_035643555.1 Acidimicrobiales bacterium
GTCGGTGTCGTCCTCGGACTCGGGGACCTCCCCGAGGAGGCCGGTGCCGTTGTCCACCCGGTCGTTGGGCGCGTCGTGGTCGAGGAGCCCCTCGTCGGCGAGGGGCCCGCCCAGGGGGCCCTCGGCCTCGTCCTCGGAGAAGGGTTGGTCTGCCTGGTGGTCCCCGAGGAGGCCCTGGTGGGCCTGGTCGGTGTCGTCCTCGGACTCGGGGACCTCCCCGAGGAGGCCGGTGCCGTTGTCCACCCGGTCGTTGGGCGCGTCGTGGTCGAGGAGCCCCTCGTCGGCGAGGGGCCCGCCCAGGGGGCCCTCGGCCTCGTCCTCGGGTGGGTGCTGGGCCGGCGGATGGTCATCCCGGACAGCCCGGTCGCCGGCGGGGGAAACAGTGGGCCGGGCAGCCGAGGGGCGAAACCCACCCACGGGCACCGTGCCCGCGATCACCGTGGTGAGGCCGCGGCGGTGCCACGGGATCTCCCTGCTGCTGGCCCGCGCGGCCTGTGCGGCCTCCTCGGTCATCCAGGCCGGGCCTGGGTGAGACCATCGTGGCGGCGGACGACTGCTCGCCGCACCCTCGCCCGATGTCTGCTCTTCGCCGGGGAGTTCGGCGTCATCATCGTCGTCTCCCGCCAGGGGCTCTGAGGGCGCCTCGTCCGAGCCAGCGACGGGCGCGCCCCGTGTGTCTGAGAGCGCGCGTCGCAGGTGGGCAACCTGGCCCGCCAGTTCGTCGAGTTGGGCGCCCTGACGCTGGAGCGCCTCCATCGATCCTGCGATCTGGCGCTCGGAGCCCTCGTCCAGCCGCCTGCCCAGGGCCTCTACCGAGGCCCCGATCGCCTCCTCCCGGTGGATGGCCTCGTCGAGGCGTCGGTTCAGCGCCTCCACCGAGGCACCAACGGCCTCCAGGCGCTGGGCAAGCTGCTCCGCCCGGGCCGACGTGCGGGACACTCCCTCTGAGGTCTCGGCGGCGTGACGCGCAACCGCCTGGTCGACGTCGTCGTACACGCTTCCCACCGCCGTCCACACATCGGACTCCATGCGTTGGGCAAGGGTCACCAGGTTGCGGCTGACGATCTCCCCCACGCGCTCGGCGAGCACCGTGGGCAACGCCGTGGTGAGCTCTGCCACGTCGTCGGCCAGCGCCCCCTGCTGCTCTTCCAGCGCACCTCGAGCAGCAGCCACCTCCCGACGCAGCTCACGCAGTGAGCGCTCCTGGTGTGCTATACCCCCATCGGGGTCCCACGTGCCGCCCGCGGTCGAAAAGCTGCTCCCCGGCTGTCCTCCACGGACACCGGGGTTACTCCCGTTGTCGGTGTCCTGCTCCACGACAGCACGGTACCCCTGTCCTGCCTCCATCAAAGAATCCTGCCTCGCCCCCACCGCCACGGAGCGCTCAGCCGGGAGGCCAATCCATCTGGCGCCCGCCGAGGACGTGGAGATGCAGGTGGGGCACCGAGTTCAGGGCATCCTCGCCGACGTTCAGCACGAGCCGATACCCGCGCTCGGCAACACCCTCAGCGCGGGCGACGGCCTGGGCGGTGGTGAACAGCTCCACCAGGATCTCCCCATGGCCGGGGCCGACCTGATCGGCACTGCCGATGTGCTCTCGCGGGATGACCAGGACATGGCTGGGCATGGCCGGGTTGATGTCCCTGAACGCATAGGTGCGCTCGGTGGAGACGACCTCCTTGGAGGGCATCTCACCCCTCACGATCCTGCAGAAGAGGCACTCGCTCACGGTGTGGGACCCTACCGGCTGGCCTCAGTAGGGTCCCAGCTGTGGACGCCGCCGGGGACGACGGAGGGCGGGACGAGGCGGCCGACGCCCTACAGCGGTGGGTCGCAGCGGCACGGGAGGACGACGCGCGCCGGTCCCGCACGAGGCAGGCCTGGCTCAGCCGGCGTGCGGCCGAAGAGAGCACCTGGGTGAGCCTCGCCCATGCCTGGGCGGAGCGAGGGGTCACCGTGCAGGCACTGACGCTTGCGGGTCGAACGGTGCGGGGCCGGGTGTCGGCGGCGGGCGCCGACTTTCTCCTGGCGGTGCCAGCGTCCCCCGGGTGCGTCGATGCCGGATCTCCTGGGCCCCGGCCGGGCGTGCCAGGGGCGGCCAACAGGCTCGCCGTTCTCTTGCCCACGGCGGCAATCGCCTCGCTGCAGCCCTGCTACGGAGATGGCCCGGGAACGACCCCGGAGCGGCCGGCGCCGACCCGCGAGGACGAAGTGACAGCGGACCTGGTCCCCTTGGCCGCCGCCCTCGCCGAGCTGGCCGGGAACCACCCCTGGGTCGAGGTCGTCACCTTGCCCCGGGACGTGCTGACCGCCGAGCTCCGGTGGGTGGGTACGGACCTCCTGCACCTGCGCATCGATGCCGACCCCGCCAGGCCCGCCTATGTGGCCCTGTCCTCGCTCACCGAGGTGACCCTGCTCGGCGGTCCCCTGGCCCGATAGCGAAGGACGCCAGCCGCCCATGTGTCGACCGTTCCCCGTCGGGCGCCGACCGAGGATCACCTGGCTCAGGCCCAGGCGTGCTCAGCTCGACTCCGCCCTGGGCTCGGGATAGAGGTGCCGAAGGGTGCCGGGGGTGATGCGGGACGCTTCGATGAACCGGGCGACGTCCGCTGCCTGGAGCCGTATGACTCGGCCGAACTGGTAGGCGGGGAGCTGGCCCTCGTCGATGAAGCGGTACAAGGTTCGAAGCGTCACCCCGAGGCGCTCGGAGGCCTCACGGGTACTCAGCCACTGGATACGCTCCTCGCCACCGGATGCGGGATCATCCATACCACGATGATAGTCATCCTGCGATGACATTCCTGATCATCTCATAGGCTTCTGGCATATCAGAAGGGGCGCATCCAGGTCGTCAGCCCGGTGAGGCCCGCCAGGACGCCGGCCGCGGCCAGGACGACGAGGACCGAGGCGGCGGCCAGCAGTCCCCACTCGCCCCGGGTCCAACCACACCGGGACCGCCCTGCTCGGGTGGGGTTGGCCGGTGCTGGTGTCCGATCCCGCTCCCGGGAGTCGGGGCACCGTCGGCGGTCTCCGGCCCGGCGTCGCCCCGCCGGCGGGCCCGGTCCCGCACGGAGCACCCCAGCCATCTCCTGGGCACCGGGGCGATCCTCGGGACGGAGAGCCAGCGCCGACTCGATGAGGCCGACGAGGCCTCGATCGAGATGCGGGCGGGCCTCGTCCAGCCGGGGCCTCGTGCCGCGAGCCGCCGCCCGGAGCGTGGCCGCCGCCGTGGGGCCCCGGAATGGCCGCTCTCCGACCAGCGCCTCCCAGCACACGACCCCGAGGGCGTAGACATCGCCGGCGGGCGTCGGGGGGCCCCCGGCGACCACCTCGGGGGCCACGTAGCCGACGGTCCCGGTCACCACGGGACCCCAGCCCGCACCGTCGCTCAGCCAGGGTTCCAGGCCGGCCCCGGTGACACGGGGTCGCCCGGGCGGGACCACCATGATCCTGCTCGGGTCGAGTCCCCCATGGACGACCTGGGCTCCATGGAGGGCCGCCAGGGCCCCGGCGACGTCGGCGGCTCCCCGGACCACCGCTGCGGGGGCCAGCGGCCTCTGTCGGCCCAACGCCTCCGCCAGCGGCCGACCCCCCACCACGGGGCTGACCAGCACCAAGGCGTCGGACAGGGGGACCACCTCCCGTACCGCCACCACACCTGGGTGGTCGACGGCAGCCACGCGGTTCAGCACCCGGCGCAACTGGGCCAGCTGTGCCTCCGCCGGGGCACCGGGCACGACCGCGATGGTCAGGGACCGGCCGTCAGGATCACGTCCCCGATACACGGGTCCGGCGGACCCCCAGCCGATGACCGGTCCCAGTTCGTAGCCTCCGGGGAGCCGATCGACGCCGCCACGGCGCCGAGGTGTCCTTGGCCGGTCCTCAGATGCATGACATGACATCACAGTACATGAACATAGCTCGCTGGCGCCCTGCCCGTCCGGTCGTTAGCCTGGCTCTCGCCCTCCGGTGCCCCGGGCGGGTCTGTACTCGGGCGCCCCAACCAGCCGCCGTGTTGGGAGTCGAGCATGGATCGAGAAGCCGAGGGCAACCACCGCCTTCACCGGGACACCGGCGAATCCCCCCAGCGGACGAAGGGGTCGAGCTGAGATGGACGCCCGGCACGTGCTCCTGGCCCTGGCGGCTCACGGTGCCGGCTGGCGCCGGCGGCTCACCCAGTGGGCGGCCACCTCCACCCTCGAGGTGGTCTGGTGCCACTCCGCCGACGAGCTGCGGGTACGCCTGGCGTCGAGCCGCCCCCACTCGGCGATGCTCGTGGACGCCCGTCTGACCGCCGTGGACCGAGACCTGCTCAGGACCGGGCGAAATGCGGGTTGCGCCGTGCTCGTGGTGTGTGGGGACCACGCCCGCCAGGACTGGTGTCGGATGGGAGCCCACGCCGTCCTCGAGCCCTCCTTCCACCCTGCCGACCTGGCGCCGGCCCTGCGGCGGTGGGCGCCACCCATCCCCCTCGGGAGACTGAGCGATCCGGACCAGCTGGCGAGCCTGGTCTGGCCGCGCCCGGACGTGGCCGGTCCCCCGGCGCTGACCATCGGGGTCTGCGGGCCCGGGGGTACCGGGGCCTCCCTCCTGGCGATGGCGGTCGCCCAGGCGTTGGGTTCCCCCGAGGTCGCCCCGGTGGCGGGGCGCCGAGGCCGGCGGTGCCACCCGGTGGTGGTCCGGTCCACCCCCGAGGGCACCGACCCCTCCGAGGGGGTGCTCCTCGCCGACCTGGCCCGGCGGGCGGATCAGGCCGCCCTCCACCAGCTGCAGGGCCCCACCCTGGGGATCACGGAGCTGGTCGTCGCCCACGGACGCGGTCGACCCGCCTCCGCGGGGGCCGATGCGCTAACCGTGGCGATCCCCCGGCGGGGCTACCGGCTGCTGCCCGGCCTGCACCGACCCACGGCCTGGGGGAGCATCCGTCCCCACGCCTTCGGGGAGACGCTCGCCTGCCTCCGGGCCGCCCACCGGGTGGTCGTGTGTGACCTCGACGGTGACCTGGAGGGAGAGGACGCGGGCGGCTCCATCGAGGTCGAGGAACGGAACCTGATGGCCCGCTCGGCCGTCGTGGCCGCGGATGCCGTGCTCGCTGTCGGTCACCCCGGACCCGGCGGGACGGCGGCGCTCACCTGGCTGTTCGCTGGGCTGACGGCCGCGGGTACCCCGCCCGAGCGGGTGATACCGGTCTGCAACCGAGCCCCCCGGTGCCGGACAGCCCGGGAGCGGATCGGCCGGGACCTCCTCGGATCTCGGGAAGCCGGCGAGGTCCACCTCGCCGGCCTTGTCTTCCTGCCCGAGGAGCACCTGGGCCGGACCATCGAGGCACTGGAGCCCCTACCGGCGAACCTGACCGCCCCGCTGGCCGCTGCCGTGACCGACGTGGTGGCCCGACACGGCCGTCGCCGCCCCATGACCCCGTCTCGGCCGGTGGCTCCCGGCACCTTGGGCCACCGCGCCGCCCGCCGCCCTGATCGGCCCTGACCGCTGGCTGGTCCCCCCCGACCTCGAGGCCGGGCGGTGACACACGGGGCGACCGGCGCCCGCCGTCGGTGGCCGAGCGGCCTGAGCAGGCCCGTCGCGGGGGGAGTGTCACCATGGCCCCCTCAGGTGTCGTACCATTTGGACAACACTGCAAGTCTCTTCCAACAACAGAAGGGGTGACGATGGCCGAGAACCCCGACCACACCATCGAGGCCCTGTTCACGGAGGATCGGACCTTTCCTCCTCCTGAAGGGTTTCGGGCGCAGGCAACGGTGACCTCCGAGGAGGTCTACCGGCGGGCCGAGGAGGATCCTGAGGGGTTCTGGGAGGGTGAAGCCGAGCGGCTCCGGTGGCGGCGGCGGTGGGACCAGGTGCTGGACTGGTCGGAGGCCCCCTTCGCCAAGTGGTTCGTGGGCGGGAAGCTCAACGTGACCGAGAGCTGCCTGGATCGCCACGTGGAGGCGGCCCCGGACCGGGTCGCCTACTACTTCGAGGGCGAGGAGGGCGACACCCGCACCATCACCTACCGCCAGCTGCACGACGAGGTGTGCAGGCTGGCCAACGGTCTCAAGTCCCTGGGGGTGGGCAAGGGCGACCGGGTCGCCATCTACCTGGGGATGGTGCCCGAGTTCCCCATCGCCATGCTGGCCTGCGCCCGCGTGGGCGCCCCTCACTCGGTGGTCTTCGGGGGGTTCTCCGCCGAGTCGCTCAAGGACCGTATCAACGACTGCGGTGCCAAGGCCCTCATCACCGCCGACGGGTCCCGCCGCAACGGCTCGGTGATCGGCCTCAAGGGGATCGCCGACGAAGCCGTCGCCGACGCTCCCTCGATCGAGTCGGTGGTGGTCGTGCGCCGGGCCGGCAACGACGTGGACATGGTCCAGGGCAGGGACCGGTGGTACCACGAGCTGGTCGGCGACCAGGCGACGACCTGCCCGGCGGAGGAGATGGACGCCGAGGACATCCTCTACCTCCTGTACAGCTCGGGCACCACGGGCAGGCCCAAGGGCGTGGTCCACACCTGCGGGGGCTACCTCACCGGGGTCGCCACGACCCATCGTCTGGTGTTCGATCTCCAGCCGGACGACGTCTACTGGTGTGCCGCTGACATCGGCTGGGTGACCGGCCACAGCTACATCGTCTACGGCCCGCTGGCGAACGGGGCCACCAGCATCCTCTACGAGGGCGTCCCGAGCTACCCGGACAAGGACCGTCTCTGGCAGATCGTGGAGAAGTACGGGGCCACCCAGGTCTACACGGCTCCCACGGCGATCCGGACCATGATGAAGTGGGGCACCGAGTACCCGGGCAAGCACGACCTTTCGTCCCTCCGGGTGATCGGCACCGTGGGCGAGCCCATCAACCCCGAGGCCTGGATGTGGTACTACCAAAACGTGGGCGGCGGGCGGTGCCCCGTGGTCGACACGTGGTGGCAGACCGAGACCGGCCACATCCTGATCTCCCCGCTCCCGGGGGTCACCACCCTCAAGCCGGGGTCGGCCACCTTCCCCATGCCGGGGATCTCGGCCGACGTGGTCGACGAGTCGGGCAAGTCCGTCCCCCTCGGGGGCGGTGGCTATTTGGTGCTGACCCGGCCCTGGCCCGGAATGCTGCGGACCCTGTACAACGACCCGGAGCGGTTCAAGGAGACCTACTGGAGCCGGTTCAGCGATCCCGCAACCGGCAAGTGGGTCTACTTCGCCGGGGACGGCGCCAAGCGGGACCCGGAGGGCTACTACTGGCTCCTGGGCCGGGTGGACGACGTGATGAACGTGTCGGGCCACCGGATCTCCACCCTTGAGGTGGAGTCGGCCCTGGTGGACCATCCAGCTGTGGCGGAGGCGGCAGTGATCGGTCGGGCCGATCCGACGACCGGCCAGGCAATCGCCGCCTTCGTCACCCTGAGGGGTCAGAACACCGGCGACGACGCCCTCCTGGCCGAACTGCGAGACCACGTGGCCGACAAGATCGGCAAGCTGGCCCGTCCTGCCTCGATCGTCTTCACCGACGAGCTGCCCAAGACCCGCTCCGGGAAGATCATGCGCCGCCTCTTGAAGGACGTCTCCGAGCAGCGCCAACTGGGGGATGTGACCACCCTGGCCAACGCGGACGTCGTCCACGATTTGGCCGAGCGGGCCAAGGCCCAACGCTCGGCCGCCGACGAGTAGCACACGTCGGCCCACCTGCGGGGGCCACCTCGCAGGCCGTGACCACCAGCCCACCGGCAGCCTGGGGGGGCAGCCGGAGGGACCGCCTAGTCCCCCAACCGGTAAGCGTTGCTGAACTTCAGCAACACGAGCAACACTAGACACAGTCACCACCGGTCGTCGCCGGCCACCCCGGCGGCCTAGCAAAGGAGGGAACCGGCGGATGTCCCAGACAGCGTCGCCTAACCAACAGGACGTGCCGCTCCGAAGAGTTGAGCTCGTCGAATCACCAAAATGGACGTCGAAGATGGCCAACCCGGTTCCGTGCGGGGTGGCTGGTTTCGCGCTCACCACGTTCGCCCTGGGTCTGTTCACGAGTGGACAGATCCGCGCCACCAACCTGGCACTCGTGCTGGGCCTGGCGGCGTTCTACGGGGGGCTCACCCAGTTCATCGCCGGTTGGTTCGCCGTGGCTCGCGGTGACCTCTTCCCGGCGGTGTTCATGACCACCTACGGGGCGTTCTGGTTCTCGTTCGTCGCCCTGTTCCTGTTCGTTCCCAGGAGGTTCGTCCTCGGGGTTCCAGCGGCCGGACACATCG
>DASQQH010000474.1:0-7416 GCA_035643555.1 Acidimicrobiales bacterium
CTCCCCCGGCGGGGCCGACGGCCGGCCTGGCCCCGGCGGCGGTCGCAAACCACCCGGGCCCCCATCGCCACCAGTCCGAGGACCAGGACCAGGGCCACCTCCGGTACCGCCGACACGTCCGACTGCCCGACGAAGGTCCCCGCGACCGCCGCCCAGGCCAGGGCGGGCAGGGAGCCGGTGGCCGCCACGGCGACCAGGACCACCATCAGGAGGAAGGGCAGGGACAAGATGAGGGGGTTCCACACGTACAGGAGGACCGCGGGGCCCGAGACGGCCACGTAGACGCCGACCGCGGCCGCCGCCCACCGTGCCACCCCCTCACCCAGCCGGCGGCGGATGATGAGCACGACGGCGATGGCCGCCGTGGCGTTGATCACCAGCTGGCCCAGCACCAGGGCGGCCATGCTGTGGCCGGCCAGGGCGTAGAAGGGGGCCAGGGCGTAGAAGTAGGCCGGCCCCGGGTGGTGCCAACCGAACCGGGAGTAGGGGCCGAGCAGGGCCTGGAACCGGATGGCCATGCGGGTCTGGATCTCGATGATGGCCGGGTCCCCGTAGGGGGTCACGGGCCGGCCGAGGACCGCCAACACCCGCACCAGGCCGACCGCCAGGCAGGCGCCCAGGATGGTGGGGGCCAGGGGGGCCCGGTCCAGGACACGCCGGGCCAGCCCCGGCTGGGCCGGCGGTGCCGGGGGCCCGTTCCAGGGTGAGGCGCTGGATCGCCCGTTCCCCGGGGTCCCCCTCCCGCTGACCCTCCTGAGCCCGGTGACCGCGTTGTTCCCCATCAGCGCCTCGTCAAGGACGTTAGCCCGGCGAAAGGACCAAGGTGGGGCGCGAACGGCCCTGCCAGGGGTTGTACCCCGAACCGCTGGCGGGGACCCGGGGGCGGTGGGACGCGGGTGGCCCGCTCAGGGCCTGGGCCGACGACCGACCCAGACCGGGGTGTCGGCCATGGCCAGCAGGTCGGTGTCGCCGCGGCTGTCCCCGTAGGCGTGGAGCCAGGTGGGGGTGCCGTCGAGCCAGGCCCGCAGGCGGGCGGCCTTCTCCGGCCCACGGCAGTTGGAGCCCTCGAGCGCCCCGGTGAGCCGCCCGTCGGGGCCCACCTCCAGCCTGGTGGCGAGCACCGTGTCGACGTCAAGGAGGCGGCCGACGGGGCCGAGGTACAGCTCAGGGGACGCCGAGACGATGACCGTACGGTGCCCTGCGCCCCGATGGCGCGCCAGACGGGCCAGCATGTGGGGGCGGACCTTGCGTACCAGGTGGGCGGCGTAGGCCTCGGCGACCGGGACCAGGTTCGCGAGTTCCCGGCCCGCCAGCAGGGCGGCCAGGATCCGCGCCTTGGCCGCGTCGCGGTCCGGGTGGCCCGACCGGGCGAGGGACCCGGCCACCGGCCTCACCTGGGCGGTGAGGGCCCGCACGGTGGCCTCGGTCCCGCAGGCGCGGCGGAGGAAGGCCATGAGGCTGTCACCGGCCACCAGGGTCCCGTCGAAATCGAACGCCGCCACCGTCACCATCCCGTCGGCCCGGCCATCCGGGGACGGGCCCGGCGCAGGTGGACGACGGGCGCCTTCGGTGGTGGGGGTGGTGGTGCCCGGGTGGGCCGTCTCCTCGGGCGTGCTGGCCATCACATGGGAAGCTTGCGGAAGACCGAGCGGGGCAGGTGCCGGGTCACCGACATCACCGCCCGCAGGGGGGGCGGTACCCAGACGACCTCCGAGCCCTTGGTCAGGCCGGTGAGGATGGCGTTGGCCACGGCCCCCGCGGTGGTGGCGAAGGGGGCCGGCTTGGCGCCGGTGGTCATCCTGGTGTGGACGAAGCCCGGCCGCACCACCATCACCCGGGCGCCGGACCCTCGCAGGGCGTCGCCCAGGCCCTGGGCGAACCCGTCCAGGCCCGCCTTGGCCGAGCCGTACACGAAGTTGGAGCGCCGCACCCGCTCGCCGGCCACCGAGGAGAGGACGACGAGGGTGCCGTGGCCCTGCGCCCGGAGGTGCTGGGCCACGGCCAGACAGGCGGCGGCGGGGCCGGTGAAGTTGGCGGTGATCACCCGGGCGGCGGCGACGGGGTCGACCTCATCGGTCTCCTGGTTGCCGAGCACCCCCACCGCCACCAGGACCAGGTCGATGTCCCCGTGGTCGGCGAACACCTTGTCGATGACCTCCTGGTGGGTGTCGGGATCGGTCGCCTCATAGGTGACGGTGTCGACCGTGGCGGCGCCGGCGGCGGTGGCCTCGGCGGCGGCGTCCTCCAGGCCCGCCGGATCCCGTCCCGCAAGCACCACGGTCCTGGTCCGCTGGGCGACCAGGGCCCGGACGGTCGCTCGGGCGATGTCGGAGGTGCCCCCCAGGACGAGCACGGACTGGGGGAGGGAGAAGGCGTCGTTCACGGGCGGTCCTCCTGGGAGACAGCAGGCTGGTCGGACGGGCGGCGGTCGTCGGGGGGACCGTGTCCCGTCCCCGCCAGCTGGAGACGGCGGGCGAGGTCGGAGCGGAGCACCCCTAGAGGGTCCACCTCGTCGCGCACGCGGCGCCAGTCGGGGAGCCCCGGGTACATGGCGGCCAGCAGGTCGGGGCGCAGGCGGGAGTCCTTGGCCAGGTACACCCGGCCACCGGCCTCGGCCACGAGCTCGTCCAGCTCGTCGAGCAGGGGACCCAACCCGGCGGTGGTGGCGGGGATGTCGAGGGCGAGGGTCCACCCCGGCATGGGGAAGGACAATGGGCCCGTGCCGGCCCCGAACCGCTTGAGCACGGTGAGGAAGGAGGCGGCGCCGGCGGCGCTCAGCCGCTCCATGGCCAAGCGGAGGGTGTCCTCGGCGCCGAAGGGCACCACGAACTGGTACTGGAGGAAGCCCCGCGGGCCGTAGATGCGGTTCCACCCCCCGACCATGTCCAGGGGGTGGAAGAACGAGGTCAACGACTCGACCGCACCCACCTCGTGGCGGGGCGCCTTGCGGAACCACATCTCGTTGAAGGCCCGCACCGTGGCCCGGTTGAGCAGCCCGCCGGGGACCAGCGGGGGGGCCTCCAGGCGCACGTTGGGCACGAAGGTCCGCGCCCCGGCCTGCTCGGCAGGGGAGAGGTCCGCCAGGCGGGCGTGGTCCCCGCGCATGAGGATCGACCGTCCGAGGTGCCGCCCCCGGGCCAGGCTGTCCACCCAGGCCATCGAGTACCGGTAGTCCTGGTCGCCAGCGGCCATGGCGGCCATCAGCCCGTCCAGATCGGCGATCCGGTCGGTGTCGACCCGCATGTAGGCCGTCTCCACCGGCAGGAGGGCCAGGGTCGCCTCGACCACGACACCGGTGAGGCCCATCCCCCCGGCCGTGGCCCAGAACAGGCGGGCATCGGGCGAGGGGTCGCCGGGGCCCCCGCCGGGTCGCAGCCGGCGGACCCCGGTCGGGGTGGCCAGGGTCATCGACCGCACGTGGTTGGCGAAGCTCCCCTCGAGGTGGTGGTTCTTGCCGTGGATGTCGGCGCCGATGGCCCCGCCCACGGTGACGAAGCGGGTCCCCGGGGTGACCGGCACGAACCACCCCCGGGGGAGGAACATGCGCATCAGATCCTCGAGGCTGACCCCGGCGTCGACGGTGACCGTGCCCGCCTCCTCGTCGAAGCCGCGGACCCGGTTCAACCCCACCATGTCGACCACCGTGCCCCCCGCGCACTGGGCGGCGTCGCCGTAGCTGCGCCCCAGCCCCCGGGGGATCACGCCCCGGGGGCCCGGGGCGGCCACCAGGGCGGCCACGGCCTCGGCCGGGTCCGACGGGGCGTCGCGGGCGGACCCCGCCGTGGGGTGGACGACGCGGGCCAGGCTGGGCGCGGTGCGTCCCCAGCCGGTCAGCAGCACCGTGCCGTCAGAGGCCATACACGCCGAAGGCGAACAGGAGGATCCAGGCCACGCCGAGGAGCTGGAGGGTGCGGTCGGAGAGGACCACCTCCTCGGGGGCGGCACCCTGGCCGGCATCCAGGAGCAGGGCGTAGCGCAGGATGGCCAGCACGAAGGGGGCGATCGACAGCTCGAACCAGATGGCGGCGCCCCCCGCGGGCCGGGCCTTCTCGAAGGCCCAGAGGCAGTAGGCGGCGATGGCCACCGCCGACGACAGGGAGCGCACGTAGCGCAGGAAGCCGAGGGAGTAGGTGGCGAGGGTGGCCCGGTGGCCGCTGCGGGCCTCTCCCAGGTCCCGGTGCTCGGCATAGCGCTTCCCGGCCACCATGAACAGCGATCCGAAGGAGGCGACGATCACGAACCAGTCCGACAGGGGCACGTGCACCGCCACCCCGCCGGCGATCGCCCGCAGCAGGAAGCCGGCGGCCACCGCGGCGAGGTCCAGGACCGCCTCGTGCTTGAGGAAGGCGCTGTAGGCAAGGGTGATCGCCACGTAGGAGGCCACCACGATCGTGAGGTCGGCGCCGGCCAGGGCGTAGCTCAGCCCAACCCCGGCCAGGAGGAGCCCCAGCCCGACCGCCCAGGCCAGGGGGAGGGGCACCACGCCGGCGGCGATGGGCCGGTAGCGCTTGGTGGGGTGGCTGCGGTCGGCCGCCACGTCCATGGCGTCGTTGACGAAGTAGGTGCCGCTTGCGGCCAGGCAGAAGACACCGAACGTGCCGATGGTCACCAGCAGGGGATGGAGGTGGGTCAGCGCGCCGGCGGCCCCCGGCGCCGCGAACACCAGGACGTTCTTCACCCACTGCTTGGGCCTGGCCTCCCGCAGCAGGCCCTTGGAGAGGGTCTGGGGTGACCGGGGCGCCGCTGGGGCGGCCTGGTCACTGCTGGCGAGGCCGGCCAGGGAGGCCCGTTCGGTCCCGGCCGCGCCGGGCTCGATCTCAGGATTGGTCACGTCAGGTCTCCAGGTGTGGGCCGGCGGCGCTCGCTCGGGGCCGGTCGATGCGCGGGCATCCCGCGAATGTTGAGTTTAGATGACGGCGTGTCGGTCTGGGCGGCGGCGTGGTCACCGGGCGCGGCCGTCACGGGGACCGTGCTGGTCGGTGGTCGCCTCGACCAGGGGCAGGGTGCGGTAGGGGATCTGCTCGGAGAGGGCGATGACCGTGGTGCTCCGGTTGATCCCCTGGACCTCGAGGATGCGGTTGATCACCCGCTGCAGGTGCTCGTTGGTGCGGGCCGCCACCCGGCAGTGCAGGTCCGCCTGGCCGGTGGTGGCGTGGGCCTCGAGCACCTCGGGCACGTCGCGGAGGTGGACCACGACGTCGTCCAGGCGCCCCTGGGCGATCTCCAGGCTGACGAAGGCCACGACGTCGTACCCCAGGGCGGCGAGGCCGATGTTGGGGCCGAACCCGGCGATGGCGTTCCGGGCCACGAGCTTGTCCAACCGCGCCTGGACCGTGCCCCTGGCCACCCCCAGGCGGCGGGCCAGCTCCAGGACCCCGGCGCGAGGGGTGGCGGCGAGCTCGCTGATCAAGGCGGCGTCGAGCGCATCGATCGGCCGGGCCGGCATGGCGGCAGGCTACCGTCTCCGGCGATGAGCGGGACCTGGGACGCCGCCACCTACGACCAGGTCGCCACCCCCCACGTCGCCTGGGGTCAGGAGGTCGTGGGACGCCTGGCCCTGGACGGGAGCGAGGTCGTCCTCGACGCCGGCTGCGGAACCGGGCGGGTCACCGAGCTGGTGCTGACCCGGGCCCCGGGGGTGCGCCTGGTCGCCCTCGACGCCTCCGTGGACATGATCCACGAGGCCCGCCGGCGGCTCGCGCCGTGGGGCGGGCGGGTGTCGTTCGTGGTGGGGGACCTCCGCCAGGGCCTGCCCGGACCCGTGGACGCCGTCCTGTCGACCGCCACGTTCCACTGGATCCACGACCACGACCGGCTCTTTGCCAACCTGGCCCGTGCGTTGCCGGCCGGTGGGCAGCTGGTCGCCCAGTGCGGCGGGGCGGGCAACATCGCCGGGGTGCGCCGGGCCCTGGCAGAGCTCGGCGCGCGGGTGGACGACGCCAGGTTCCCCACCCCCGAGCAGACCGCCGCCGCCCTGGCCCGCGCCGGGTTCGACGGGGCGCGCTGCTGGTTGCAGGCGGCGCCCACGACCTTCGCCAGCCTCGAGGAGCTGGAGCGCTTTCTGGCCACCGTCATCCTGCGGCACCAGCTGGCCGAGGTGGCCGCCCCGGACCGACCGGCGTTCGTCCGGGAGGTCGCCACCCGCCTGCCCGACCGCCGGATCGACTACGTCCGCCTGAACATCACCGCCCGGCGGGGCGGAGATCCCCGGGCGTCTCCTGGCCGTCCCGGACCTGGTCGCTGTGGCTGAGGACCCTGGGGGGACACGGTGTCCCGGGGGAGAGGGGGGTCGGGGGGGACGGTGGGATCGTCACGCGGGGCACGGTCGTCCTGGTGGCCGCCTCCCACGCAGTCCAGCGCTGCCACTCGGCGGGCCCGGCGGTGACCTGCCCCGCCGTGGTGGGGGAGCCCCACGCGTCCCATGCCACCCTTGGCGTCGCGCTGACGGCCGCCGAGGTCCAGGGTGGGCTGCTCCAAGCCACCGCCGGGCCGGTGCGTCTCTCCGCCCTGTTCTCCCGGGCGGCCGGAACGTGGCACTGGCAGCGCCATCGGTCCTGGGGGGCCGGGGGCCGGGGTTCGCCGTGTTCGGCATGGCCCGGTGCCAGGAGCCCCTGGCGTCCTGGCCGGGGCACCCGGTGGGCAGCGCCTACCTGGGCCATCCCCCCCTCGAGCGGCGGGGCGTGGCCCGCTCCCGGCACACCACCCGGCAGCATCGACACGGTGATCGGCCCAGTGGTGGTGGCCGGGGCCGTCCCCCTCTGGGATTGGCGGTGGGCGCTGTCGACCCCGGCCGTTCCCATGGTGGTCCGTGGGGTCCCGGCCCGGACCCGTTTTCCCCCGACGTCCCGCTGCCGACGCACGGCCCAGGTGGAGGCGAGCGGGACGGCCGGCGAGGACCGCTCGCCTCACCGGTCCTGGTGGCCGGTGCTGCCCCGCCGCCCGGTCGTGGTGGTGCTCACCGCGACGGTGGTCGCCGCCGATCGGTGCCTCGGAGCCCTCACCACCACCTGTGTGGCCCCCGACGTCCCAGCGGGCTGCCCCCAGGGGCCCTGGTGGTGGGACCCCCTGATGCCAGGGAGCCTCGTGGAGCCGCTGGCGTCCGGCCACCTCCCGGACCGGCTCAGTCGCCTCCCGGCGCCGGGACGGCCCATCTTCGGGGGAGGGGCGGCCCCCCTCGACGTCGGCCTCGCCGGCGCGGAGCTGGCGCTCTCGGGGGGGATCGCCACGCTGCTCCGCGGTGTCGCCGCTGGTGCAGTCACCGTTGCCCGGCGCCGTGCACGGGATCGACGCCGCGGAGGTCCTCGGGGCCTAGTCCGCCATCGCCTACGGTATGGGGTCGCTGTGGCTGGTGGTTATCGGGGCCTTGACGGGCCCGGGGAACGTCACCCGGGTTCTCGTCGTCGTAGGGGTGTCGTT
>DASQQH010000475.1:0-2169 GCA_035643555.1 Acidimicrobiales bacterium
CGGACGGGCGAGCCTCAGTCGGTGGTCTCGACCACCGCGCCGGTCCTGATCTCCCCGTCGGTCAGGACGTCGGCGCGGAGGCCGCCACGGTGGATCAGCGCTCGGAGGATGCCGGCGACGGTGAGGCCTTCCAGGTGGGAACAGGGCTCGCACAGTCGCTGACCGAGGCATTCCACGTCTCCGACGCGGAAGCGTCGTCCCACGAGGCCGGCAAGGTTGATGCCGCGGGTGACGACGTTCCGGCGCGCCTCGGGGTAGTCGAGGCCGTCGCCGCCAGGTAGGACCAGCTGGTCGAGGACCTCGGCCTCGACCAGGGTGAGGTCGTAGCCCCGGGCGGACTCGTTGGTCGGGGTGAACGTCCCCGCCTTGGCGGCATAGCGGTCCCCCTCCAGGCCACGCCCGGCCAGCGCCCGAGCCTGCTCGACCCGGTGCATGGCGCCGGTGGCACGTCGAGCCAGGGCGATCGCCTCCACCGTCCCACGCAGCGGGGTCGGGGGCGTGCCGGGCGCGGCGAGCGCGGGATCGAGGGTGGAGACGACGTAGCCCTGCCGCACCGGCACCTCCGTCGCTGGCGCGCCGAGGAGGGACGCATCCTGGGGGCTGAGCACGACGCCCGAGGGCGTGCCGAACATCACCACCGCCGTGTCGTCGCCGTCGCCGGTCCCCCCGAGGACGGCGAGCCAGTAGCCGGGCCAGTGGAACCGGGCCGGGTTGGCGATCGGGACCAGCCCCGAGCCCCGCCCGGCCAGCCAGGACCGCCAGGCGGCGAACGCCCCCCGCAGGTCCCCGCCGGGCTGGGGTACGTCGGCGAGCGGCGTCTCGGTGACCGATGCCAGGCAGGCGGCGAACGATCGAACCACCTCGGGGATCCCCTCGGTAGCGGGCAGGGCGACGTCGATCATGGGGGGAGCTTGTCACCTGCCGCCGAGGTGGTCCATGGAGGTCCGCCGCCGGCGAGGGCCTGGGGTCCTCTGCCGTGGCCTCCCTGGTGACGGGTGGTCGCGGCCACGGGGCGGCCACGCCAGGGTGGCATGGCGGCGAGCGTCTGGGGCAGGGCGCGACGCCCGAGACGCCGTCCCGGGGGTCGCTCCCGGCACGCCGAGCGGATCGGGGGACACCAAGACGATCGGCTCGGGGCTCATCGGCTGGTCCCAGGCGGGACCTTGCCGCCGAGCCACCAGCGGGCGCCCGCCGCCCCGTTGGGGACCGGCGAGGCCGTCGAGGTGTCGGGGCGCCCCGCAGGGGTCACCGCCGGCGACGGGAACGATCCGGCCGAGACGCGATCGGTTTCCCACCAGGATCGAGGTCGACGAGGAACAGGTCGGCGCGACCCCGACCCACCAGCTCGACGGCCACGACCGCGGCCCCTGCCCCGGTGGGGTCATGGCGTGGGGTCCTCCTCGCCGGGTTTCCCTCACCCGGGGAACCGACACCGTCGGCTTCGAGCCTGCCCCTGGCCCGGGTCGAGGCACCAGCTCCGTCCTCGCCGAGCCCGGGGTGGCCTGGGACGCGGTCCCCGCTGCCCGGGTGGGCGCGCCCCGGCGGTCCTTGCCAGGATGGCGGGGTGGCACCCCATCCAGGCCCTCCCCGGGGGGCAGGGTCCTGCCGGGCGTGACCGCGCCCGGCGACGCGGGCGCGGGGTGGGCGATGTTCCTTATCCGCCACGGGCGTACCGAGCTCAACGCCGCCGGTGCCCTCCGGGGGCGCATGGACGTGGCCCTGGACGAGGTGGGCGAGGAGGAGGCCCGCCGCCTGGGGGCCCTCTTCGCCGCCTCGGGGGTGGCCCTGGTCATCTCCAGCCCCCTGCGCCGGGCCAGGGCCACGGCGGCCGCGGTCGCCGAAGCCGCCGGGCTGTCGGTGCTCGAGGACCAGGCCCTCGCCGACCGGGACTACGGCCCCTGGAACGGGGCCGCGGAGGCCGAGGTGGTCGAGCGGTTCGGCTCGGTGGAGGCCGCCCCGGGGGTCGAGGCCTGGTCGGACTTCGCCGCCCGGGTCCTGGGCCCGGTCGAGGCCGCCGCCACCCGGGCGGGGGGTCGCCCGGTGGCCCTGGTGGCCCACGAGGCGGTCAACCGGGCCATCCTGGTGGGGCTGGTGCCCGCACTGGGGGCCCCGGGGGACCTCCCCCAGCCCACCGGGTGCTGGAACGAGCTCGCCCTTAAGGGGGGGTCG
>DASQQH010000476.1:0-2900 GCA_035643555.1 Acidimicrobiales bacterium
AGGATGCGACCGCTCGAGCCACTCGTCGCGGAACAGCAGGGCACAGTGCCGCCCACAGCCGCTGCGCCCGTCGAGGCCCTGACAGGTGACCCCCGAGAGGGCGGTGGCGCGGGAGATGGAGCGCATCCGGTACTGGTCGTCCAGCATCCGCCTGACCACGCGGTCCACCTGGAACGTCCGCCCGCAATAGGACCACTGGCCCTCGGTGAACCACAGCCCGCGGAGGGAGCCGGTGGCATCCAGGGTGGCACGGATCTCCTCAGCGGGCTTGACCCGAACCCACTCACCCTCCTCGAAGCCCGAGGGGCGTCCGAGTCGGGGTGGGCCGGACACCACCTCGGGGACCCGCGCCCGGAGCAGGCGGCCCCAGCGGATGGCCCCGAGCGGCCAGCTCCAGCGGTACGGCGGCGTCGTGTACTGGCAGCGTTCCAGCTGACGCCGGGGCAGGGAGAGACGCCCCATCAGTCCCACCGCGACCCGGCGGACGCCCACCCATTGGCACCGGATGGACGACTTGCTGTGGTCGAGGACGCAATGACGGCCATTGAACGACTGAGCTCCATAGCGAGAGAGGGTCGATGGCGACCCAGGTCTCCGGTACCGCCCCGAGGTGCGGCTCCGACTCCTGGGGTCAACCGGGACAGCGATCAGAACGGGCGCCCGTGCGCCCCGTGGGGGGAAACGGGGAACAACCCGCTCCCTCGGCCTCACCCCCCACGAGGTAACGGCCGCCGTCGTGCCAACACGAGTAGCCATAGCCTGGCGGCCGTTGCCTAGTTCCATGGCTCGTCGGTTGTCTCATACCCGTGGCCGTACCGGGCACAAACCCTCGGCCTTCCCGCGCCCCTGGGCATCTCTCGGCGCTCCACCGACCGGGCCGGGCGGCCCGGGGCACCCGGCCGAGGAGCCCGGTCCCGCCCCCCTCGTCGGGGCGGACACCCGCCTTGCGACGGGGCCGGTGCTCGCGACCCGCCGGGGGGTGTCGTGTCCGGCGGGGGGCCGGAGGGTATCCATCCCCTGTGAGGGAGCCGACCGGGGCCTAGGCAGCTCCGGCGGCGGGACGTGGCCGGACCTGGGACCAGCGCTCGCCCGGTCCCAGGCGTACGGGCGTCCCGCACCGGGTTGACCGGCCTCGCCGCCGGCCGGCGGCAGGGACCCACGACGTCCACCGCGAACGCGATGGTCGTCATCCGATGGAGGTGTGCCAGTGAAGGTGACCGTGTGCCGGCCCCAGGAGCTCGGCTGTACCGAGCTCCAACGGTGGGACGACCTCGGCCAGCGGGCTCCGGGAACCCGCCATCCGTTCCTGTCGGCCCGGTTCGCCGTCCTGGCCGGCGCCGTCCGCAGCGACGCCCGGGTGGCGGTGTTGGAGCAGGACGGGCGGACGGTGGGGTTCTGGCCCTTCAGCGTGGGGCGCTCCCGGATCGCTCGGACCATCGCCCCCGGCTACTGCAACTACGAGGGCCTCGTCCACGAGGCCGGCCTGGTTTGGGACTGGCGGTCGGTGATCGACCAGTGTGGCCTCTCGGGCTGCGAGTTCGGCGGTCTGGCCCAGCATCAGGCCCCCGCCGTCGGAACCACCCCGACAGCCACGTCGGTGATGGACCTGGGTGCAGGGTGGGACGCGTACCTCTCCCACGCCAGGGCAGCGCACAAGAACTACTTCCGCCAGGTGCTGCGCTGCCAGCGCCGGATGGCCCGGGAGCACGAGGTCTCCTATCGGGAGGACGACCCGAGCGAGGAGGCGCTGGCCTGGCTCATGGACCTGAAGTCCCGCCAGTGCCGGGAGCGAGGGTGGCGGGATGTCTTCAAGGAGGGCTGGGCGCGCGACCTCACCAGGAAGGCCGCCACGACCAAGGACCAGGGGCTGACGGGGCTGGTGTCCACGATCCGCCTGGACGGCGAGGTGGTCACGGCTCAGCTCAACCTGCGCACCGGCTCGACGCAGGTGCCGTGGTTCATCTGTTTCGATCCCCGGTACGCGTCCCTCAAGCCAGGGGTCGTCGCGTTCCTCTACACGGGCGAGGACGCTGCCAGGGCGGGGGTCGACCGCATCGACCTGGGCAGGGGGGCCGAGTCGTTCAAGCGGTTCTGGGCCAACGACCACGACCACCTGGCCCAGGGGTTCGTCGGGACCGGCGGCGTGCCCAGCGGGATGGCGCTGCTGGCCCGGGCCCCGGGGGCGGCCAGCCGGCTGCTCCAGCGCCATCCCCAGGGGGAGCAGGCGGTGGAGCGGGCCATCCAGCGGACCCGCCGGGTTGGCTACCGGGTGGGGCGCCCCCGCGGCACTGCCGCGGGGGCCGCTCCGGCGGCGACCGACCCCCACCCCTGACCCCGGCCTGGGGCGGCGGCTGTCCCCGTGGCTGGGCCACGACCGACGACCCGCGGTGGGCTCCGTGCCGGGTGACGCCCAGGGCCTCGGCGCTGGCCTGACCCCTGCCGGGGTGGTAGGCAGGGGCGATGCGGACACGGCGGATCGGCACCCTCGAGGCCACGGTCGTGGGACTTGGCACCAACAACTTCGGCTTCGGGATGGCCGAGGCGTCGGTGGGGCCGGTGGTGGATGCCGCCCTCGATCGGGGGATCAACTTCTTCGACACCTCCGACTCCTATGGCGCCAGCGAGGAGCGGCTGGGGCGCGCCCTGGGTCGCCGACGCGACCAGGTGCTCATCGCCACCAAGTTCGGCAGCCCACTCATGGGCCAGGAGGGCACCGGCGGTGCCCGGCCCGACTACGTGCGCCGGGCGGTCGACGCCAGCCTCCGACGCCTGGGCACCGATCATCTCGACCTCTACCAGCTCCACCGTCCCGATCCCGAGACCCCGATCGCCGACACCCTCGGGGCCCTGGAGGAGCTGGTGGCCGCCGGCAAGGTCCGCGAGCTCGGCTGCTCCAACTT
>DASQQH010000477.1:0-7356 GCA_035643555.1 Acidimicrobiales bacterium
CCAGCTCGGCCCCTACCAGCGCCTGCTGTACGCCCCGCCGGACCTCACCAACGCGGCCCTGCCCAGCTACTACAAGGACGAGTCCTTCGGCATCCGGCCGGGGAACGTCACCGCCACGGTGAGGCCCGATCCCACCGTGCCGGTGGTCATCTACCGGGACCGCCACGACGTCCCCCACATCTACGGCGCCTCCGTCGAGGCCATGGCCTACGGGGCGGGCTACGCCGCCGCCCACGACCGCTTGTTCCTCATGGACGTGCTCCGCCACTACGGGGCGGGGACCCTGTCCTCGTTCCTCGGGCCCTCCTGCGCCGACGAGCAGATGGACCACGACCAGCTCCTGCTGGCCGCCTACACCCCGGCCCAGCGCCAGGCACAGATCGCCGCTCTGGCCAACGACCCCCAGTACCAGCCCCTGGGAGGCGAGCTGGTGGCGATGGGCAAGGCCTACGTCGCGGGCATCAACCGCTACATCGCCCGCACCCGCACCGACCCCTCCCTGCTCCCCGCCGCCTACGGCGCGGCGCTGCAGCCGCCCCAGCCCTGGACCCCCGGCGACCTGATCTCGGTCGCCTCCCTGGTCGGTGGCATCTTCGGCAAGGGCGGGGGCAAGGAGGTGGCCAACGCCGCCCTGCTCCAGTACCTGGAGGGGCAGCTGAAGGCCGTCCCCCAGGCCCGGCAGGTGTTCTCGGCCTTCAAGGAGCAGAACGACCCGGGTGCCCCCACCACCATCGTGGGGAAGGCCTTCCCCTACGAGATCCCCGGCAAGGTGAACCCCGCCACGGTGGCGATGCCGGACAATGCCGCGGCCCCCCTCCAGGGCGGGCCCACCGACACCACGCCCGGGTGCAACCTGACCCCGCCCAGTCCCACGGCCCTGCGGATCGTCACCTCCCTGCTCCGCCTGCCCACCGCCATGAGCAACGCCCTGGTGGTCGGGGCCAAGGACTCGGCCTCGGGCCATCCGATCGCCGTGTTCGGCCCCCAGGTGGGGTACTTCGCCCCACAGATCCTGATGGAGGAGGACCTCCACGCCCCGGACTTCGCCGCCGAGGGGGCCGCCTTCCCGGGCGTCAGCCTCGTGGTGCAGCTGGGCCGGGGACCGGACTTCGCCTGGTCGGCCACCTCGGCGGGGACCGACGTGGTCGACCAGCGCCTCGAGGTGGTCTGCAACCCGACCGGCGGGCCGCCGGCGCCCCAGGGCCACTACTACGAGTTCGACGGCACGTGCCTGCCCATGGGCAGCCAGGACCACCAGGAGGTGGCCCTGCCCAAGCCCGGCGGTCCCGGAGCCCCCACCGTGATCGACCACCGCATCTACACCACCCGCCACGGGATCGTCCAGGGCTGGACCACCGCCCGGGGCGGCCAGCCGGTGGCGGTGGTCAACCAACGCAGCACCTACGGGCGGGAGCTGGTGTCCGGGATCGGGTTCCTGCGCTGGAACACCCCCTCGCTCACCCACGGGCCGGCGTCGTGGATGAAGGGGGCGGCCGACATCGGCTACACGTTCAACTGGTTCTACGTGGACTCCAAGCACATCGCCTACTTCGCCAGCGGGCGCGATCCCGTCAGGCCGTCCGACGTGAATCCCAACCTGCCGACCTGGGGCACCGGCAACGCCGAATGGCAGGGGTTCCTGCCCGCGGCCGACCACCCCCACCAGATCGACCCACCCCGGGGCTTCTTCACCAGCTGGAACAACAAGCCGGCGCCCCAGTTCTCCGCCGCCGACGACCAGTACGGCTACGGACCCGTGTACCGGGTGCAGCTCCTCAACGCCCAGATCGCCCACCAGCTCGCCATCCACGGGGGCTCACTGACCCGGGCCAACCTGGTCACCGCCATGGAGACCGCGGCCACCCAGGACCTCGACGGTCGCACGGTCCTGCCCGAGCTGCTCTCCTACCTCGCCGGGCGTCCCCAGACCCCCGGCGTGGCGGCCATGGTCGCCGAGCTCCGCCAGTGGGCCGCCACCGGGTCCCACCGGGCGAAGGCCGCGCCCGGCGACGCCCAGTACGCCCATGCCAGCGCCGTGGCCATCATGGACGAGCTGGAGCCGCGCCTCATCCGGGCCGTCTTCGACCCGCTCTTCGCCGCCGGGGGCCTCGGGTCCCAGGGCTCCACCGGGGGGGCCAGCGCCCAGGGCTACCGGGTCGTGCCCATGCAGTTCACCAACACGCCCAACAGCGGTGGGGCCCACCTGGGGAGCGCCTACGACGGCGGCTGGGAGGGCTACATGGTCAAGGTCCTCCGCCAGCTCCAGGGCCAGCCCGTCGCCCAGCCCTTCCCCACGGCGGTGACCGGGCGGATCTGCGGCGGGGGCCCCACGTCCTGTTCGGCCGCTGTCGGGGGGGCGCTGCAGGCCACCTACCAGGCCATGGTGGCCGCCAACGGCAACAGCACCGACGTCGGCGCCTGGACCCAGGACACCGCCACCCGGGCGGCGGGCCAGTCCATGCCCGCCTACGACGCCATCCACTTCCAGGCGGTGGGGATCGTCGGCCAGCCCGACATCGCCTGGCAGAACCGGCCGACCTTCCAGCAGGTGGTGGCGTTCCCGGCCCACCGTCCCACGACCCCGTAGTCGGCCTCCGGCGACGTCCCCTGACGACCTGGCGCCCCAGCGCGGTCCGGTCCCGGCGCCGCGGCCCGCCGGGTGCCCGGCCCCGCCGATCGCCCGGGCCGACACCCCCCGGCGCCCGACGGAGCTGCTCCGGTCCCCACAACCGACCGCGGGCCCCTCACGCCGTCCCCGCTCGGGCGTCCAGGACTGGGGCGAGCACGAGGCTGGCCTCCCCCGGGCCTCATGGCGGGCACGCACGGACGACGCCCTGCATCGGGGCGGCGGCCACCTCGCTGGTCCCACAGCCCTGCCAGGTCGAGGGCGGCCCTGCCCTCGGCCACAACGGCCGCCAACCACACCCGGCAGGTGGCCACCGACCCCTACGGGCGGTCGCCGCGCCCCCGGACGCTCCGGGACGACGAGATCGCCTCGATCAACCCCCGAGGGGCGTCGAGGCCGATGCCGACCCTCCCGCGCCCCGGGGCGGTGCCATCGGGGTCCGCGCCGAGCCCGGGTGCCACGCCGGGTCCTCGCAGGCCCGGCTGCGCCCAGGGTGGTCGATCGCAGCCACGTGCTCGCCGGGATCCCCGACACTCCCCCGGCCGACGGGCCGGCCCCCGTCGCCCGCCACGACACGCGCCCCGGCAGCCGCTCAGGCCCCACCCTTGCGCCCCACGAGATGGAAGACACGGCTGAGCTGGCGGTAGGGGTCCCTGCGGGCGGCCTCGGCCTCGACCGCGGCCGTCGCCGCCACCGCCTCGGCGTCGGTCGGGTCCAACTCGACGCCGGCGAAGCCGAGCCAGTCGACGAACAGCCACACCCCGTACCAGCACACCGGCTCGACGCCGTTGCGGCCGAGCAGGTCGCTGAGCGCCTCGACCGTGTCGGCCCGACCCCGTACGCCCAGCACCCCGATCCCGGTTGTGGCGTCGAACGCCGCCAGGGCGTCCCCCCATCGCCGTTCCAGGGCCGGGCGCACCGCCATCGCCTTGGCGTTGCCCGTCATGATCGAGACGACGCCGCCGGCGGCCGCGCACCGGCACAGCTGGCGCACCAGCGGCTCGGGTTCCTCAAGGTAGCCGAGCACGCCGTGGCACAGCACCGCCTGGAAGCGCCGACCGCCCACCGCGTCGTCGGCGTGCTCGCCGTCGGCCTCCACGAACGTCACTCGTCGCTGGGCCTCCCGAGGCAGGCGCCCACGTCGTTCTTCCGCGTTGGCCAGCATGGTGGGTGACGGGTCGAGCAGCGTCACGTCGTAGCCGGCCCGGGCCAGCGGGAACGACTGGTGGCCCGCGCCCCCGCCGACGTCGAGCACCGGTACGGGAGGCGGCGACAGATGCTCCAGCAGCTGTTGGTGCAGCACGTGGGTCCGCACGTAGCCCTTGACCGAGGCGTAGGCCTCGCTGAAGGGGTCGGCCAGGCTGGCGAAGGGGTCATCGCTCACGTCGCCGAAGCTAGCAGTCAGTAGTTAGTGAGTAGTAACTTCGCTCGGATGCAGCGTCGCCAGAGGATGAGTGGCCAGGACCGCAGACACCAGGTCCTCCAGATCGCGGCGGAGGAGTTCGCGGCCTCGGGTCTGCACGGGGCCTCGACCGAAGCGATCGCCCGGCACGCCGGGATCACCCACGCCTACGTCTTCCGGATGTTCGGCACCAAGAAGGCCCTGTTCCTGGAGGTGGTCGTGGCGGCCTTCGATCGCCTGACCGAGGCCATGGGCGACGCCGCCGGCGACGAGACCGGGCTCGATGCGCTCACCCGGATGGGCGCGCAGTACAACGAGCTGCTCGCCGACCGCACCTCGCTGCTGCTTCAGCTCCAGGGCTTCGCCGCCTGCGGCGACCCCGAGGTCCGCGGCGCGGTGCGCGACAGGTTCGGGCGGATGTGGCGGACGGTCGCCGAGACCACCGGCCTCGACCCGGTGACGATCAAGGCCTTCCTGGCCTTCGGGATGCTGCTCAACAACGGTGCCGCCCTCCAGGTCGCCGAGGTGGACGACGCCTGGGCCGAGGGCGTGCGCACGCGTATCCGGGCGGGGCTCTTCGAGCACATCACCGCCGACACCAACCGATGAGCTCCTCGCCGGGACTTGCGCCTGGGGCCGGCACGACGGCACCGCCATCGGCCGCGCTGGTGGCCCCGGGCGGCCGGTGCCCCACGGTCGGTCGGGCACCCGCCGCTCGATGCGGCTGGCGGGAGGTCGCGGCGTTGCCGGCGTCCCCATCGGCCCGTTGCCCGAGCGGCGAGGTCACCGGTGCTCGGCGACGGCGGCGAGCCGGTCGAGGGACGCCGCCAGCCGGTCGGCCGTGGTCGCTTCGGCGCGGGGGAGGCGGTTCTGGTCCGCCAGGAGGGTCCAGTCGTAGGTGTGGGTGACCTTCGTGCGCGACGGGCCGACCGGCTCGAGCTCCCACCGCCAGAGATGCCCGGGCGGCCTCCGACCGGGCTCGGCCGGCCGCCACGCCAGGCGGCGGCCCTCCTGGAACTCGACCACGTGGTTCTCCCGGACGCTGCCTCCGGTGAGGGTCATCGTGAACACCTCCCCGACGGCGCGCACCCGCTGCCCGGGCGCCGCCTCCGCCAGGTTGTCGTTGCCGTCCCATCGGGGTTGTTGGGCGGGATCGGCAATGAGCTCGAAGAGCTCCTCCGCCCCGACCGCGATCTCGTGGCTGGCGCTCACGATCCGCGCCACCTGGTCCCGGTTGCTCATGCCGCCCATCGAACCACGGCGGCCGTGGGACGACTACCCGCCGACCACCCCGCCCCACCGCCGCCCCGCCCGGCCGGGCCCGACGACGCCACGGTCGTCCATCGACGCCGGTCCGGTCGGCCCCTCGCGCCCCTGTCCGACGGGCGCCGTGGCGGCCACCGCTCAGGCGTCCACCCTCACGGGGGGGTCGGTGAGCTCGTGGTGGTCGGCCCCGTCGGCGGCGGGCGCCGGGAGGGTCGCGGAGGGCCGACGGGACGGCAGGAAGAGGGATAGGCAGGCGCCCATGACGAGGACCAGGGCGGCGATGCCGAAGGCCTGGTCGTAGCCGCTGGTCAGCGCGGCGGCGGTGACCCGGGGCCCGGCGTGGTGGGCGGCGGCCGCCGCCACGGTGGCCATGATGGCCAGACCCAGCGCGCCACCGACCTGCCGGGTCGTGTTGATGAGTCCCGAGGCCAGGCCCTGCTCGTGGTGGGGGACGTCGGCGGTGGCGGCGATGGTCATGGGCACGAAGGACAGACCGAAGCCGAGCCCGGACAGCACCAGCGGGCCGAACAGGTGCCCCCAGTAGCCAGCACCGGGGCTCAGGGTGGTGAGCCAGACCAGGGCGCCGGCGGCCACCGCCGGGCCCAGGACCAGCTGACGCCGAGCGCCCAGGTAGGGGAGGAGGCGGGGGGCGACCAGGGCGCCGAGGAGGGTGGCCAGGCCGACCGGCAGGAAGGCGAACCCGGCCCGCAAGGGGCTGTACCCGTTGATCTGCTGGACGTAGAGGGACAGGAAGAAGTACATGCCGAACAGGGCCGCCCCGATGGTGACGGCGATCCCGTTGGCCGCCGACAGGCTGCGCCGGCGGAACACCCCGAAGGGGACGAGGGGACGGGCCGCCCACCGGGTCTCGATGGCCGCGAAGACGGCCAGCAGCGCCGCCCCGACCCCCAGGGCGACCAGGGTGCGCGCCGACCCCCACGGGTGGCTGTCGGTGCCCACGATCCCGTAGACGAGGACAGCCAGCCCGGCGGTGACGGTGACCGCACCCGGCAGGTCCAGGGAACGGCGGGTGGTGGTGTCCCGGGACTCGGCCATAACGGGGACGGCGGTGGCGATGAGCAGGACACCGATGGGCACGTTGACGAACAGCACCCACCGCCAGTCGAGGAGCGCGGTCAGCACCCCGCCCAGCAGTACGCCGATCGCCGCGCCGCTGGCCGCGGTCGCCGACCACGCCCCCAGGGCCCGCCGGCGCTGCTCTGGGTCGGGGAAGGAGGTGGTGAGCACACTCAGGGTGGCCGGGGCCAGCACCGCGCCGCCGAGGCCCTGGGCCGCCCGGGCAAGGATGAGCCAGGTCCCGCTCTGGGCCAGGCCTCCCAGCAGGCTGCACAGGGTGAACAACCCCAGGCCCAACAGGAAGATCCGCTTCCGCCCGAAGAGGTCGGCCGCTCGTCCGCCCAGGAGCAGGAACCCGGCGAAGGTCAGCGTGTAGGCGTTGACCACCCACTGCTGGCCGGTGACCGAGAGGTGCAGGGCCTGGCGCATCTGGGGCAGGGCCACGTTGACGATCGAGACATCCAGCACGACCATGAACTGGGCCAGACAGCACACGGCCAGCAGCATCGCCGAGGCCGGCACCCCCCTGCTCCTCCCCGGGCTTCGGCGCTTGGTCACTCGCAGGTCCTCTCGCTCTCGCCTGGCCCGCTCATCCTTGCAAAGGTCACTGAGTAAGTCAAACATTGAGTTGTAGCGGCCAATGACATTGGACTAGGCTGTGGGTGTGAGCACCGAGGCACGGACGGTGACCAGCGAGGCCGGCGAGGCCTGGCGGCAGTTGCGGGCGCTGGCCACCGATCCCGAGGTGCTGGCCCGCCTCCGTGAGGAGTTCGAGGCCCTGGGCCTCACCCTCGGGGTGGCCAAGGCGCTGCTGCGGCTGTCGCCGACCGAGCCGAACGCCATGCGCCAGCTGGCCGGGGCCCTGCACTGCGACAACTCCTATGTCACCACCGTCGTCGACGCCCTCGAGGAGCGGGGACTGGCCCGCCGGGAGGCCCACCCCAGGGACCGGCGGGTCAAGGTGGTCGTGCTCACCGCCGCGGGG
>DASQQH010000478.1:0-5571 GCA_035643555.1 Acidimicrobiales bacterium
GCGTTGCCACCGTCGCCGTAGGTTCCGAGCAGATCGGGGTAGACGTCCACGATGCGGACCATGGAGGTGGTCACCGGCGCCCCTCCCGGCCGAGCGCCCCGCGGAGGTCCTGGAACGCCGTGTAGTTGGCGACCACGTCCAGGACGGCGTTCGCCCCCGGCAGCTCCGCCGCGGTCGACACCGCTGCCAGGGGATCGGCCACCACCAGGTGGTCGACCTCGGCGTAGGCCAGGCGGACCGCCAGGTCCCGGCGGCGGTCACCGGTCACCACCGCCTGCCGCCCGGCCAGCCGCTCGAAGGGCACGTCCCACAGCCACGAGGGATCACGGCCGTCGGCCACCCGGGCGTTGATGGCCAATACCACCGGGGCGGGCGGGGCATCGAGCAGGTCCAGCAGCTCCGCCCACCCGGCAGGGTTCTTGGCCAGCAGCAACCGTGCCGACACCGACCTCCCCGGTTCCCCCGGGCCTGCCCCGCTGGCCGTGCCGTCCCTGGTCGGCCCGATCGGCACCACCTGGTAGCGGCCGGCAACGTCGACCAGGCCCGCCATTGCCGCCAGGCCCCGGTCCAGGGGGACCCCGAGCTCCTCGGCCACCACGCCGGCCATGGCGGCGTTGGCCCGGTTGAAGTGTCCGGGGAGGGCCAGGGCGAAGGGCAGGCGGCGTCCGTCGGCAACGACCAGGTCGTCCCCCTCCAGCCACACCCGGGGCGCGGGCCTGGCCAGGCCACAACGGGGACAGGCCCACCGCTCGGCGTCGAAGGAGATGTGGCCACCACATGCCGGGCACCCGGCGGCGTCCAGTCGCCAGGACTGGCCCGCCGCCACCCAGGTGACCCGCCTGGCCTCCGACGCCGCCCAGGCCACGATGGGATCGTCGGCGTTGGCGACCACGTGGGCCCCGGGGACGGCCGCCACGGCGGCCCGCCAGCGGGCGCCGAGGGAGCGGACCTCGCTGACCCGGTCCAGCTGGTCCCGGCTCAGGTTGAGCAACGCCATCGCCCGGGGGCGGACGGCCTCGGCCACCTGGCCCAGCCAGGCCTCGTCGACCTCCAGGGCGCCGCGCCCCCCCGGAGGGGCGGCTGCCAGGGCGGCCACCAGACCGGGGGGCAGGTTGGCTCCGGCGTCGTTGGACACGACCGGCCCGTCGGTGGCGAGGGCGGCGGCCAGCAGGCGCGTGGTCGTGGTCTTGCCGTTGGTCCCGCTCACCAGCGCCACCCGGCGTCCCACCGACAGCCGCCGGAGCGCCTCGGGGTCCAGGGCCAGGATGGCCCGGCCCCCGATGGTGCTGCCCGCTCCGAGGCCCAGCCGACGGGAGGTCCTGCTCACCACCTGGCCCACGCTGACCGCGGCCTGGGCCCACAGCCGGGACCGCTCGCTCCCGGCCGCGGTGACCAGCCCCGGCATCACCCGTCGGCCGGGGCGCTGTGGCCGCTGGGGACGGCCAGGGCCAGCTCCTCGGGAGAGGGCTCCCGGGCCCGGCGGGCCGCGGCGGGGAGCTGGCGGGTGATGGCGGCCATGATCGCCTCGGTGTCGGCCACCGCGTCGGTGAGGCCCAGCCGCACCGGGGGCCCCACCCGCACCCGCACCGTGGGTGGGTGGACGACGTTCGCCACCCGGGGCATGCGCTCGGCCCGGGGCCACACCCGCTCGGTTCCCCACAGGCCGACGGGGACCACGGGGGCGCCCGTCATGGCCGCCAGTCGGGCGGCCCCGGTCTTGCCCGTCAAGTGGGGGTCGAAGAACGCCCGGCCCCGGGGGATCGTCGCCTGGGGCAGCATGGCCACCGCCTCACCCGCCGACAACAGGCGGGCCGCCTCCCGCAGGGGGCGGTCCGAGCCGCTGCCCCGCTCCACCCGGATCCCCCCCATGGCCCTGGCCAGGGGCCCCACCACGGGGGCGTCGAAGACCTCCTTCTTGCCCAGGAACCGCAGCGATCGGCCGCTTCCCACCACGGCCATGGCGAGGGCCACCGGGTCGAAGTAGCTGCGGTGGTTGGCCGCCACGATCACCGGGCCCTCCGCCGGGATGTGGTCGGTGGGGCCGATGTCGAAGCGGGCGAAGGGGAACAGCTCCGGCCGGGCCACCTGTCGCAGGAGGTCGAAGGGCTCGAGGCCGGCCAGCTTGGGGACGCCGGGGGGGACGTCGAGGAACAGCACCGGCCACCGTCGCAGCAGGGCCAGGGCCCGCAGGCGGGGGTCAGGGTTCACGGCGAAGGGGTGCCCCACCCGGGACAGCAGGGGAAAGTCGTAGACGCTGTCGGTGTAGGCGAAGCTGGCCCCGAGGTCCACCCGGTGGTCCTCGGCCCACCGGCGCACGGCGGCCAGCTTGCCCAGCCCCCAGACGAACTCACCGGCGAGGCCCCCCGTGTAGACGCCGTCCTCGGCGGCGTAGCGGGTGGCCACCACGTCGTCGAACCCCAACGCCTCGGCCAGCGGTACCACCAGGTCCAGGGGGGTGGTGGTGGTGAGCACCAGGGGCCTCCCCGCCGCCCGGTGGTCCTCCAGGAGGGGGCGGGCGTAGGGGGTCACCAGCTCCAGCATGCCCTCGGCGGCCACCTCCCCCGCCTTGCGCACGGCGTCCACGGACCAGCCTCTGGCCATCAGGGCCGCCCCGCGGGTGAGGGCCATCGAGGGCAGGGTCTCCCCGATCAGGTCGTAGACCCGGAACAGCACCCCCTGTCCCGGGAGCTGGCGGCCCCGGATCAGCCCCGACTCGGCGAGGGCGTGGTTGATGACCGGCCCGCTGGCGCCCCTGAGGATCGTCCGGTCGAGATCGAAGAACGCTGCGCCACGCTCCATGGCCGCGCAGGCTACCGGCACCAGGCCCGGCTCACACGCCGGGAGGGGGAGCCCGGGTGGTCGCGGGCTCGTGCGGCCCGCCGGGCCCGAGGCACGATCCCGCCCCGCATCTGTCCAGCAGTCGAAACCGATTCCTGACATCATCATCAGCGATGGACCTTCGCCAGCTCACCGTCCTGGTCGCCGTCGCCGACCACGGGAGCTTCTCCGCCGCGGCGGACGCCTTGAGCACCGTCCAGTCGAACGTCTCGGCCCACGTGGCCCGGCTGGAGCGGGAGCTCGGGTGCGCCCTGGTGGACCGGCGAGCGGGCCGGCTCACCGAGGAGGGGGAGGCCGTGGTCGCCCGCGCCCGACGGGTGTCGGGCGAGCTGGAGGCCCTCACCGGGGACCTCTCCGCCCTGCGACAGGAGGTGGTGGGAACGGCCCGGCTGGGGCTCATCGCCACCACCGCCCGCTGGCTGGTGCCCCGGTTGCTCCGCCTGGCCGCCGAGCGCCACCCGCGGCTCCGCCTGGAGGCCGTGGAGGGCAACACCACCGTCCTCGAGCCGCTCCTGGCGAGCGGCCGGCTCGACCTGGCCGTCCTCAACGCCGCCACGGGGGTCGGGGACCTGGTGCTGACCCCCCTCTTCGACGAGGACCTGGTCCTGGTCGTGGCTGCCAGCGACCCGCTGGCCGACGCCGGCCCCCTCGAGCCCGCCGCCTTGGCCCACCTGGACCTCCTGCTGCCCCTGCAGGGAACGGCGTTCCGCAACGAGCTGGACGCCGTCCTGGCCCCCCTGGGCGTCACCCTCCAGCCCCGCACCGAGCTCGACGGCGTGGGGCTCCTGGCGTCACTGACCTTCGAGGGCCTCGGGCCCGCCATCCTCCCGGCCACCGCCGTCCCCCGCTACCTCCGCGGTGACTGGCGCCTGGTCCAGGTGAAGGGCATGCCCAGGCGGCGGATCGGGGTGGCGGTCCGGCGGTGGGGGATGCCCTCCGCGGCCACGAGGGCGGTGCTGGCCCTCCTGGACGAGCTGGTGTCCGAGGGGCCATCCCTCCCCGAGGGCCTCCACCCGGTACGACAGCCGCCCCGTCCCCAGGCCGGCGACCGGGCGCCCCGGCGGTAGCCCTGCCGCACCCGGCGTGAGGCAATACAGTCGGAGCAATGGCCGTCACCCGTCGACGCCGGGCCAGCCCGGTGGCCGCCATGCTGGCGCCGATAGCCGCCGCGGTGCTCGGTGCGGAGCCGCCCGTGGGCCTGCGGTGCTGGGACGGGAGCGTGGCGGGCCCCGCCGACGCCAGGGCCACCCTGGTGCTGCGCTCCCCGCGGGCCCTGCGGCGCGTGCTCTACGCACCGGGGGAGCTGGGCCTGGCCCGGGCCTATCTCAGCCAGGAGCTCGACGTCGAGGGCGACCTGCTGTGGCTGCTGCAGACGGTGCGGCCCCTGGCCCGGGACGCCCGGGTCAGCCCCCAGGTCGTCGCCGCCGCCCTGCGGGCGGTGCGGGGCCTGGGGATCCTCGGGCCGCCCCTCGGGTCGCTCCCCGAGGAGGCCCGGCCCCGGAAGCGGGGTGGGCCGGGCCGGGACCGGCGGGGGGTGGCCCACCACTACGACGTGGGCAACGACTTCTACCGCCTGGTGCTCGGACCCTCGATGACCTACTCCTGCGGCCGCTTCGCCTCCCCCGACGACACCCTGGAGCGGGCCCAGGAGGCCAAGCACGAGCTGATCTGCAACAAGCTGGGCCTGGCCCCGGGGATGCGCCTGCTGGACGTGGGCTGCGGGTGGGGGGCCCTGGTCCGCCATGCCGCCGTCACCCGTGGGGTGGACGCGGTGGGGATCACCCTGTCGGGGGAACAGCGGGACTGGGCCATTGCCGAGAACCGCCGGGTCGGCGTGGCCGACCGGGTGGAGATCCGCCTCCAGCACTTCCAGGAGCTCGCCGAGGAGTCCTTCGACGCCATCTGCAGCGTGGGGATGTACGAGCACGTGGCCGACGGGGAGGAGCACGGGTACTTCACGACCCTGCACCGGCTCCTGGCACCGGGTGGCCGGGTCCTCAACCAGGCGATCTCCAAGGTCCGGGGAAGCCACTACCGCTCGCGGTCCTTCCTCCTCCGCTACGTGTTCCCCAACGGCTGCCTGCGCGACATCGGCACGACCCTGTCGGCCATGCAGCGGGCCGGCTTCGAGGTGAGGGACCTCGAGTGCCTCCGCGAGCACTACGGGCTCACCCTGCGACGGTGGGTGGCAAACCTCGAGGGACACTGGGAGACCGTCCAGGACCTCGTGGGCACGACCCGGGCCCGGGTGTGGCGGCTGTACATGGTCGGTGCCATCGACAGCTTCGACTCGGCCACCATCGCCCTCCACCAGGCCCTGGGGGTGAAGCTGGGAACGGGGGGGACGAGCGGGTTCCCCCTGACCCGGGCCGGCTGGTCCTGACGCCACGGGGAGCGAGGAAACACCGGGAATCCTCCGGTCGAGGCCAGGGTAGGCACCGACTGGCGTCCCCACCGCCCCGGTGGCGACCGCGGTGGGAAGCCACAAGGAGGTAGGAGCGTGAGCGACGACCGCCCGGACCGGCCAGCAGGGGGGATCAGCCGGCGGACCTTCCTCGCCAGGCTGAGCGCCGCCGCGGCCCTGGGGGCCGTCGGGCTGGGGGACGCCGGGTGCCTGGGCAGCACCAGGGCCGGGGGCACCCCCGGTAGCACCACGGGGCCGCCTGGCACCGAGCCCAAGGCCCGGCTCACCCGGCTTCCCGACGGTCCGGTGGTGGCGACCGCGGGCTGGGT
>DASQQH010000479.1:0-3280 GCA_035643555.1 Acidimicrobiales bacterium
GTGGCCGGCAGAGATCCTCATGTCACTCAGTGCTCCCGACGTCCGCCATCAACCACGCTTCATGGGCCACTGGCCCGACAACCAACTCATAGCCGGCGGGACCGGAGGCTGTTTCGCCTCGCCCCGAACGTCAGTGGCCCCCACGGCTTGTGCACCGCCAGACGCTCCTCCGACACCGCTGTCTGTGTCGTTGTGGGTAACGGCGATCTGCCGCCGCACGCGCTTCTCGGTCGGCGCGGCCCTCGCAGGGAGGTAACGGAGCCGGGGTCGATCCAGAGCCGGTCGGTGGTCACCCCCGGCCCTCCGTTGGCCAGAGCCGCTCCAGGGCGGTGGAGAACCCGTGGTTGGGCGCGGCCTTGGGCAGTACCCGCCGTACCCGGGCCAGAGCCTGGTCGCCGCTGAGGCCGAGGCGCTCGGCCAGGTAGGCGGCGGCGACGGTTGGGGTCCGACTCTCGGCCCGCACGCAGTGGACGAAGACCCGCCGGCCCTGGTCTCGCCACCGGCACAATTGGGCGGCGACGTCGGTGAGGATGAACTCGAGGTTGGGGTTCTCCGGGCCGGTGTCGTCGGACAGCCTGACCGCATGGGCCGCCGTGCCCGGGGGCACGTCCTGCCGCCCCACCCGGCACAGGGAGACCACGACATCGATCTCCTCGGGCAGGACGCAGAGCGCACCCACGTCGCCCACCACCATCCCGGGATCCTCGGCCAGGGCCTGGGCGATCCCGCTGGGATCCCAGCGCTTCCGGTACCAGGGGAGGAGGGAGGGTGCCGAGGGCCAGCCCACCTCGTCGTCCCGGCCCCCCTGGGCCGAGAGGAGGGCCAGGCGGACCAGATCGGGGATCCGGTAGCCGGGCCAGCCGTGGAGGGCTGCCCGCCAGGCCATCGGCACGGCCGAGGCCCCCCAGGCCGCCCCCAGCAGGGACCCGGCGATGGCGGCGACGCTGTCGGTGTCGTCCCCGACACGCACTGCCGTTCTCAGGGCTTCGGCGAACTGGACACAGGGCCGCTCGGGGGGAGCGGGGGTGTGGTGGATCGCGGCGTGGGCGGCCTGGAGGGCCCGGACAACGAAGCCGTTGTCGTCGAAGGCCTCCGGCGGAGCGGACTCGGCCTCATCCAGGCAGGCCTCCCAGAAGCCCCGGCGCCCCGGGGGGAGGACGGTGAGGCCGTCCCGGACCCCGTCGAGGCGCCCTTCCCGCACCGCGCGGTCGATGCCGATGCACCAGAGGACACAGGCCTCCTCGGCCAGGGAGTCGGCGTGGGTGAGCCCAGAGACTGCCCGGGCAGCCCCGGCGATGGCTTCGTCGTCGCCGAGGTGGGCGAGGGCGACCGGGGCGGTGCGCACGAGGCTGCCGTTGCCCGCGGGTTCCCCGGGGTGGGCCCGGAGGTGGGCGGCGGCGAGGTCGGGAAGGTCCATCCCGGCCTTTGCGCCCCCGAGCACGGCGCCCGGCTGGTTGCCCACATCGGTCGGTCCTGAGCGGAACCAGTCGAGGAACCCCTCGCCGACGGCCATCCGGTCCAGGTCACCGGTGGCGGCGACCTCGGCAACGCAGATCGCCATCTGGGTGTCGTCGGTCCACTCGCCAGGCGCCCAGCTCCCGAGGCCGCCCCCCACCATCTCGGGGTCTTGGGTCGGAGGTCCGAACTCGTAGCCGGCGCCCAAGGCATCGCCTGCGGCGAGGCCCACGAGGGTCCCCGCCACCCGGTCGGAACGGGCGGGAGCAACCACCGTCATCCCCATGACCACCGATGAACGGGCCAGCGGCAATGTCCTCGCAGGAGGGACGGAGTACCGGCCACCTCCCGTTGGGCCGAGCCCGTCAGTCCCCTCCCGTCGGCCACGACCCACCTCCTGGCCAGCCACGCCTTCGTCTCCGCTCCGCCCCAGAGGGGTGCCAGCACGCTACCCGCCACCTGCGACCGTGGGAAGGGGGGGCTTTCTCCCGTACCGCCCTTTTCCCGTCATCGGCGGCTGGCTAGCGTGGGCCGGCGTGGACGACGAGCTGTTGGGGGCCGTCCTGGGGCGCCTGGATCGCCATCCGGTCCCGGAGCCGGTGTCGAAACTGCTGCTCGCCGCCCTCGAGGGCGAGGAGACCCTGCACCAGGTCGCCCTGGGAGAGGCCCATCCCACCCCGCCACAGCCCGAGGCCACCTCCTCGTCAGTCCAGCCCGCCGGTGCCTACCTCGAGGCCCTGACGGTGACGGGCTTCCGGGGGATCGGCCCGAGCACCACGCTTCCCCTCCAGCCTGGACCCGGTCTCACCGTTGTGGTGGGGCGGAACGGGAGTGGGAAATCCAGTTTCGCCGAAGCCCTGGAGCTCCTGCTCACCGGCGAGATCCGCCGGTGGGCCGACCGCTCGGCCACCTGGAGGGAAGGCTGGCGCAACCTCCATGGCGGCCAGGAGCCCTCCATCGAGGCCCGCCTCACCATCGAAGACGCCCCCGGTTCCTCGACCCTGCGCCGGACCTGGCAGCCAGAGGGCGCGCTGGAATCGGGGGTGACCACGGTCCAGGTGGCGGGGGAGAGACAACAACCACCCGAGCGCCTCGGGTGGGGCGAGGCCCTGGGCCTCTACCGTCCGTTCCTCTCCCACGTCGAGCTCGAGACCATGCTGAGGAGGCCCTCGGACCTCTACGACGTGCTTGTCCGACTCCTCGACCTGGACGACCTCTGGGACGCCGTCGACCGCCTGGACCTTGTCACCAAGGCCGCCCGGGCGCCCCTGGCCGAGGCCAAGAGGTCCCTCCCCGGCCTGCTGGGAGAGCTCAAGTCGATGGACGACGAGCGGGCACGAGGCTGTGTCCGGGCGCTCGAGGCCAAGGACTGGGACCTCGACGAGGCCGAGGGCCTCGCCACCGGCATCGCTGGTCCCACCGCGGGCGGGGAACTGGACCACCTGCGCCAGCTGGCACAGGTGTGGCCCCCGAGCGGGCACGAGGTCGCCGAGGCGGCCTCGGCCCTCCGAGAGGCGGCCCGGCGGGCCGATGCGGTCGCCGGGACCGACGCCGGGCGGGCTCTGGCCCTGGCGGATCTCCTCGATGCCGCCCTCGCCCACCACCGCGGCCACGGGGACGGGCCCTGCCCGGTCTGTGGGCGCCCGGGCGCCCTCGAGGAGTCCTGGCGGTCAGCCACAGAGGAACAGGTGGCCCGGTTGCGTTCGGAGGCCTCGGCCGCCACCGCCGCCAAGAACGCGGCGACAGCCGCCCGCTCCCGGGTGGTCCGCCTCCTCGGTGGCCCACCGACGGTGCTGGAACGAGGCGTCGAGGGGGTGGACACCGG
>DASQQH010000480.1:0-2363 GCA_035643555.1 Acidimicrobiales bacterium
GGGGATGTCGGAGGGGCCGTAGGCGATCGCGTATTCCTTGTTGGGGAAGTAGTTGAAGAAGGTCCGGGGGGAGACGTCGGCGGCCTCGCTGATGTCCTCCACGGTGACGTGGTCCACCCCCTGGTCCGCGGCCAGGGCGAGCGCGGCGTGCTGGAGGGCCTCCCGGGTGGCGGCCTTCTTGCGGGCCCGCCGACCCGGGTCCGGCGCCAGGGGGGTGGTCGACATGACGCCATATTACTGCGTAGTGCGCATCTTTGCACAACCGGCAACGATGATGGTCCGGTGGCCCGGGTCGCCGACCGGGCCCGGTGCCCGAACGGGCGCTTGACACCGGCGGGCGGTGGGCGTACGACCATTGCCAGGCCACCCCATCGGGGGCGCCGCCCCCACCGGGCATCGGCGGGGGCCGTGAGGAGGGAGAACCCGATGCCGACGCGGATCACGCCGCTCACCCCCGGGCAGAGCCCCGACTCCCAGGTCAACGAGCTCCTGGACCAGGCCCGGGCGTCCTGGTGGGGGGACTCGGCCATGTTCGGGGTCATCGGCCGCCAGCCCGAGCTGCTCAAGGCGGTGGTCCCGGTGTTCGAGGCGTTCTTCGCCCGGGGCCTGGTCGAGCCCCACATCCACGAGCTGATGCGGATCAAGACCGGGCTGGTGAACGACTGCGCCTACTGAGCGACCGTCCGCACCACCGCCGTGCGCGGTGCCGTGGCTCCCAAGGAGCACGAGGTGGAGGGGCACCAGCCCCGGGCCGGTGCGGTCCTTGACGAGCGCGAGGCGGCCGCGGTCCGCCTCGCCGAGCGCATCGCCCTGGACCCCCACACCGTCGATGACGCCTTCTTCGCCTCACTGCGGGAGCACTTCAGCGACGAGGAGATCGTGGAGCTGGTGTTCGCCTGCTCCATCTTCAACTGGGGCAACAAGTTCAACATCACCATGCACATGGACCCCGACGAGGCCAGCGCGTACCAGCGGGACCTGCCCTACCGGCAGGAAGCCCTGGCGTGACCGCCATCCCCGAGGTCGACCTGGTCCACCTCGACCGGGTGCTCGGGGAGGAGTCCCGGGCGGTGCTGGTCGACTTCTGGTCGCCCTGGTGCCCCCCGTGCCGGGTCCTCCGGCCCCACCTGGACGCCCTGGCCCGTGCCTACGCCGAGACCGTGGCCGTGGTGGCGGTGAACGTGGAGCGCCACCCGGCGGCGGCCGAGCGCTTCGGCGTGTCGGCCCTCCCCACCCTGGTGCTGGTGCGGGAGGGCGTCACCGTGCACCGGTTCGCCGGGTCGACGCTGCCCTCCCAGGTCCAGGCGGTACTCGACACCCTCGCCGAGCACCCGGCCACCGGGTGACGGCCCCCTGGGGCGGCCTTCCCGACCCCGCGGTGGAGGACGCCGTCGTCGGCCGGGCCGGCGGTCAGCCCTGGTAGGGGTCGGGCAGGTCCAGGCCCAGGGTGAGCTGGGCCATCGCCGGGGGCGCCAGGAGCCCCAGGTCCGCGGCGCCGTCGTCGCCCAGGCAGACCTGGACCATCCCGCAGCGCTTCAGGCCCACCGGGGGCTGGGCGTCGTCGGGCAGCACGGCCCAGGTGGTGGGCGCCCACAGGTGCGTTCGACCGTCGCGTTCGAGGGTGCGGAACTGGTGCACGTGGCCGCTCACCACCAGGGGGACCCGCCGGGGGGCGAGGAGGGCGGTCAAGGCCTGGCGGCCGCTCGGGGGGAGGAAGCGCTGTGGCGGCGCGGTCGCCAGTTCCTCCTCGTCGCCGGCGGCCACCGGCTTGTGGGTGACCACCAGGAGGGGACGGTCCTCGGGGGTGGCGGCCAGGGCGTCGATCAGCCACCCCCACTGTTCCGCCTCGGCCTGGAGCCCGGACCCGAGGATCTGGGCGTTCAGGCCGAGCACGGTCCACCCGCCGAGCTCGAAGGACCAGCGGTCCGGGCCCAGGTGCTCCTGCCAGCGGTCCAGGCGCTCGGGGTCGACCGTGACGGGCGACCGGCCCCCGGGGTTGTCGCCGATGTCGTGGTTGCCGGGCACGGCGACCCAGGGAACGCCCAGCTCGTCCAGGTGGCGGCGGGCCTCGACCAGCTCGCCGGGCTCGCTGGACCCGTCGAGGGTCACGTCCCCAGCGTGGACCACCAGGTCCGTCGGGTCGGCCGCCAGGTGGGCGACGACCGTCGCCCAGTTCGCCGCCGCCTCCGGGGCGGTGGGGGAGAGATGGGTGTCGGCGACGACCACCACCCGAGCGGGGCCCATCGCCACACGGTACGGTCCCCATCGCGCCTACTGGGCCCGGGCGCAGGCCGCCCGGTGGCGCCGTGGCCCTGGCCTGGGAGGACAACCCCTGGACAGCGGCACCGGATCGCCGTTGCCCG
>DASQQH010000481.1:0-2855 GCA_035643555.1 Acidimicrobiales bacterium
GAGCCCCACGCCGTGCTGGCCAACTGGGATGCCTCGGGCCGGGTGACCCTCTGGCTGTCGTCCCAGTCCACCTTCTTCGACCGCTTCGGCCTGATGGGGATCTTTGGGCTGCCCGCCAACAAGATCCGCATCATCTGCCCCTATCTGGGGGGTGGCTTCGGATCCAAGAGCGAACCCCACTCCATCTACATCGTGGCCGTGGAGGCCTCGCGGCGGACCGGACGTCCAGTCAAGATGTTCCACACCCGGGACGAGGAGTTCACCTCCAGCCGCACCCGCCATCCCGAGATCATCTACATCAAGACCGGGCTGAAGCACGACGGCACGATCACGGCCCGACAGGCCCGGGTGATCCTCGACAACGGCGCCTACACCTCCTACGGCCCGGGAGTGTCGCTCACCCAATCCATGCTGGGCGGTGCCGTCTACCGGATCCCCCATTACCGCTATGACGGCTACACCGTCTACACGAACACGCCGGTGGGGGGCGCCTTCCGCGGGTTCGGCAGCCCCCAGTTCACCTTCGCCGCCGAGGTCCACACCGACCTTATCGCCGAGCGCATGGGCCTCGACCCCGTGGAGCTGCGGCTGCGCAACCTGTCCCAGTCCGGGGACGTGGCGATCTCCGGACCCCGACTGCAGACCTGCGGGGTGAGGGAGTGCCTGACCGCTGCCGCCGAGGCCATCGGCTGGACCGAGAAGCGGGGCCGGCGGGACGGTCGGGGGGTCGGGCTGGCCTGCGGCACCCACTTCACCAGTGGCAAGTTCCACCCCGGCCTCAACGCGGACTTCTGTGCCGCCTCGGTCAAGGTCAACCCGGACGGCACCGTCTCGCTGCTCGTCGGGGCCGTCGAGATGGGCACGGGGGCGGCGACCACGGCGGTGGCCCAGATCTGCGCCGAGGAACTCGGGACCCGGCTGGACGACGTGCAGGTGGTCACCAGCGACTCCGAGACCATTCCCGCCGATTTCGGCACCTACGGCAGCCGGGTGACCACCCTGGCTGGCAACGCGGTACGACTGGCCTGCGCCCAGGTCAGGGAGCAGCTCCTGGGCTATGGCGCCGAGGGTCTGGGCGTGGAGGTCGGGGCCCTGGAGCTGGGGGGCGGGCGGGTCTTCGTGCGGGAGACGCCCGACCGGGGCATGACCCTCTCGGAGGTCGCCCTCTCCGCCCTGTTCCGGGGCCGGGACGGGCGCCAAATCATGGCCATGGGCCACTACGACGCCCCCTGCGACCTGGCGGACCCCGAGACGGGGGTCGGTGACTTCGCCCAGTCCTACTCCTTCGGGGTGCATGCGGTCGAGGTGGAGGTGGACCGGGAGACCGGGCAGGTCCGGGTGCTCCGGGTGGTGGCCGCGACGGACTGCGGCACCGTGATCAACCCCGCGACCGCCGAGAGCCAGGTCGAGGGCGGGGTTGCCCAGGGCCTCGGCTACGGGCTCATGGAGGACCTGGTCTGCGATGCCGACGGACAGGTGCTCAATCCCCACCTGTCCGGTTACCGCATCCCCACGACCACGGAGATGCCCCCGATCACCAGCCTGTGGGTGGAGACCGACGACCCCCGGGGCCCGTACGGCGCCAAGGGCCTGGGGGAGATGGGCCTGGTCCCCACCGCCCCCGCACTGTCCAACGCCATCTACGACGCGACGGGCGCTCGGCTCATGCGGCTCCCCATGACCCCCGAGCGGGTCCTGGAGGCGCTGGAGTCGGTCCCGGGTCCGAGCGAGGAGGGGTAGCGCGCATGGCCGTCACCCAGTACCTGCAGCCCACCACTCTCGAGGGCGCCCTCGGGGCCCTGGGCGACCTGGGGGAGGAGGCCAGGCCCCTCGCAGGGGGCCAGTCCCTGATGGTGCTGCTCCACGAGGGCCTGGTCGCCCCCACCACGCTCGTTGGCCTGAGCCGGGTGGCGGGCCTGGCCGACATCGGGGCCGCCGACGGAGGGCTGCGGATCGGCGCCATGGCCACCCACTCCCAGGTCCTGGCCCATCCGGAGATCCGGGCCCGCTGGCCGTTGCTCGCCGCCGCCGAGGAGGCCGTGTCAACGGTCCAGATCCGCAACCAGGGGACCCTGTGCGGCAACCTGGCTCACGCCTACCCCAGCGCCGATCCCCCGGCGGCGCTGATGGCCCTCGACGCGGTCGTGGAGGTGGCCTCGGCCTCGGGGGCACGCCAGGTGGCCGTCGAGGACCTGTTCACCGGCCCGCTCACCACCGTGCTCGATCCCGGTGAGCTGATCACCGCGGTCAGACTGCCGGCACCGCCGCCCGGAGACCGTTCCGCCTACCGCAAGTACGCCCTGCGACCCCTGGACTTTCCCATCGTGGGGGCTGCGGTGCGGGTGGTCATCGACGGGGGCGGGACCTGCCGGCAGGTCCGTATAGCCGTCAACGGCGGGAGCAATCGCCCGATCCGCCTGTCTACCGCCGAGGCCGAGGTCGAGGGGGCGGTGGCCAGCCGCCAGGTGGTGGCCGCGGCCAGCGACGCGGCTAGCTCGGAGGCCGATCCCCTGGAGGAGGTTTTCGAGAGCGCCGCCTACCGCCGCCGGATGGTGGGGGTCTATGTCGGCCGGGCCCTCGCCGACGCCCTGGGGGTGGGGTGAGCGCCGTGGCAGGGCCGCCCGTCATCGACTTCAACTCCGACCTTGGCGAGAGCTACGGGCTGTGGGAGCGCGGCGCCGACGCCGCCATGATGGGGTGCATCTCCTCGGCCAACGTCGCCTGCGGGTTCCACGCGGGCGATCCGAGCGTCATGCGTGCCAGCGTGGCTCGGGCGGTGGACCACGGGGTGGCCGTGGGCGCCCATCCCGGTCACCCGGACCTGCTCGGGTTCGGCCGTCGGGCGCTGGCGGTGG
>DASQQH010000482.1:0-3057 GCA_035643555.1 Acidimicrobiales bacterium
CCTGGAGCTTGATCTTGGCGACGGCCTCCCCGTAGGGCTCGAGGAGGTGCTCGCCGATGCCCAGCTGGCTGGCGATGTCCGGAAGGGGCTTCAGGTGGGCCTGGCGGGCGATCTCGAGCGCGGTGGGCAGGGCCATGTCAGATCTCCTTCTCGGACAGACAGGTGCCCTCGATGCCGTGCTCCGCCCCGGCGTCGAGGAGCGAGTCGAACAGGTACTGGCCATAGGAACGGTCGCAGTGGAGGAGGTACGAGCGGATCGCCCCATCCTCGCCGACCGCCTCCGATCCGGCCACCTGAGACGCTCCCGGGCCGGCAGCGGCTCCGTCCCGGCCGGCCACCGACGGGCGGTCGTCGCGGACCAGGTCGCAGGACACCCTGGCCACCGACGAGGAGAAACAGGCCCCGTTGGGCGACACCGCGTCTGCGAGGTCGATGGCGCACACCTTGGCCAGCACCTCCGGGGCGCCGTGCCCGGTGAGGCGGAGCAGGGTGCGGGCGTGGGTGAGATCGGCGGTGGTCACCAGGGAGGTGGTCTCCACCGCCCCCACGACCGCCGCCACCGCCTCGGCCTCCCCCGGGGGGGCGAGGACGAGCCACTCCCCCGGGCGGACCCCGGTCACCAGGAAGCCCTCCGGCACCCGCCGGGCCCGACCGTGGCCCACCCCCAGGGCCGACGCGACCGCACCGGAGGGGTCCCCGAGGACCAGGACCTTGGCAAGGGCGGAGCAGTCCGCCAGGGTGAGCGCCGCCCCCGAGGCCCTGGTGGGAACCGCCCACCCCGCCACCAGGGCGGTGGGGCCCACCGGGGCCACCGCCGAGCGGGCCACCGGGGAGGAAACGGTGTCAGCCACGGAGGCGCACCCCCTCGGGGTCGACGTGGGCGACCTCGGCCATCACCGTCGCCCCGATGCGGCGGGCGTCGGGCAGGCGGACGGTGACCACCGTGCCCGGGGCGGCCAGGTGGGGGGCCACGACGCCGAGGCAGATCGACCGGGACAGGGTGGGCGAGGCCCTGGAGGAGGTGATCCGCCCCGAGATGGTGGTCTCCCCCTCCATGACCAGGCTGGCCTCGGGGGGGACCACGTCGGGGTCCAGGGGCTGGAGGCCCACGAGGGCCTGGTGGGCGCCGTCCTCCCTCCTCGACCAGGCGAGCTCGGCCTTGCCCATGAAGTCCTCCTTGTCCAGCTTCACCAGGCCCTCCAGTCCCGCCCCCCAGGCCTGGGTGAGCCCGTCGGTGTCCTGGCCCACGATGAAATGACCCTTCTCCAGGCGCATGATGCGCTGGGCCTCGACCCCGAAGGGGACCACGCCCAGGTCCGCCCCCACCTCCATCAGGGTCTCCCAGACCTGGAGGCCGTAGCTGGCGGGGACGTGGATCTCGTAGGAGAGCTCACCGGTGAACCCGATGCGCCACAGGTGACAGCCCGACACCCCGGCGATGGTCCCCGAGCGCACCTGCATGTAGCCGAATGCCTCCCGGGACAGGTCCACCCCGGTGGTCACCCGGGACAGCAGCTCCCGGGACCGGGGGCCGGCCACGTTGATGCTGGCGTAGCCGTCGGTGCGGGGGACGAGGTGCACCGCCCAGTCGGGATGGTCACCCTGGAGGATGGCCTCCAGCCACTCCCCCACCCCGGCGGCCCCCGAGGAGGTGGTCGACATCAGGTAGTGGTCCGGGCCGAGGTGGCCACACACCCCGTCGTCCATCACCACCCCGTCCTCGGCGCACATCACCCCGTAGCGCACGGCCCCGAGGGGCAGCTTGGACCACTTGTTGACGTACACCAGGTTCAACAACTTCGCCACGTCGGGGCCCCGCAGCTCGTACTTGCCGAGGGGGGAGACGTCGATGAGGCCCACCCGGGACCGCACCGCCGCCACCTCGGCGGCTGGGTCCCCGTAGTGGTCGGGGCGGATCCACTGCCCGGCCACCAAGGCCCTGGCCCCGTGGGCCTCGTGCCAGGGCTGCATGGGCGAGTGCCGCACCGGCTCGAAGGCCCGCCCGGCGAGGGCCCCCAGGGTGATCGGGGCGTAGGGGGGCCGCCACACCGTGGTCCCGGTCTCGGCAATCGTCCGCCCGCTGGCCTCGGCGAGTGCCGCCACGGCGTTGACGGTCTCCAGCTTGCCCTGGGCCGGGCCCATGGTGGCCGTCGTGTAGCGCTTCAGGAGCTCGATGGAGTCGTAGCCCTCCGCCACGGCCTGGTGGAGGTCCTTGGAGGAGACGTCCTCGGAGAAGTCCACGATGCCGTGCGTGGGCCCCCGGAAGCGGGCGGGATGGTCCGCCACCGGGAGGGCGGGGACGGGGTCGCCCCGGCCGTGGCCGGCCCGGGCCGCGGCGACCTGCCCCGTCGCCCGGGCATGTGCCAGGAGCTCGGCCAGGGTCCCGTCGCCCGCCAGCCCGCCGGTCGGAAGGACATCGGGGGACCCGTCGCCCCCGGGGAGGAACCGGGCGGCGGTCTCCGAATAGATCGGGCGGTCGCCCGCCATGTTGAGCAGCGAGGTGGGCGCGGTCCAGCCCATGGCACAGACCAGCAGGTCGGCCTCGACCACCTGGCCGTCCCCCAGGGTGACCGCCCGCAGTGGCCCATGGCCCCGCCCCCCGAGGGCGCGCACCACGTCCTCGCCCCGGCGGGCGTCGACCACCCGGGCGATGCGTACCCCCACACGCTCAAGGTCGGCGACCGCGGCGTCGCCCTCGGCGTTGGCCGTGGCCACCACGGCCACCTGACCCGGGACCACGGCGTGGAGGTTGATGAGGCGGCGCACCCCAGATGCGCACATGACCCCGGGACGGTCGTTGCCGTCGAAGACATAGGGGCGCTCGATGAGCCCGGGCGCCACCACCAGGGTCCCGGCCCGGGCCTTGATCAACCGCTCCGACACCGGGACCCCACCCGGGCCGGTGCTAAGGGGCCGATCCGGGGCCGGGCGGGCCATGACCGACACCCAGTTGTCCTCGTAGCGCCCACAGACCACCGCGTTGGTGAGGACCTGGATCCCCTCCTCGGCGGCCACCTCGGCCCGCAGGGCGGCCAGGGTGGAAAGGGCCTCGGGGCC
>DASQQH010000483.1:0-2034 GCA_035643555.1 Acidimicrobiales bacterium
CCCACACCCACCACCACCTCGCCCGCCACCCTGGCCCGCCTCTACCGCCCGCCCGGTGCGTCGGCCACCGCCCCGGTGACCCCCGTGCTCGCCGTCCCGGCCCAGCCACCATCGGTGGCGTCTCCCCCCGGGGCCCCGCCCACGCCTCCTCCTGCACCCGCGCCCCTCCCGGCGGTGCCCTCCCCGCTGCCCATCCCGCCCCTCGGCCCCCCACCGCCGCCTCCCACGACGGTGCCACCGCCCCCGACGTCGGCCCCGAGCACCCCACCCTCGACGACCCCGCCATCGACCACGGCGCCGCCCACCACCTCCTCGCCGCCATCGACCACGGCGCCGCCCACCACCTCGTCCCCGCCGACGACCTCGCCACCGACCACCCCCCCGACCTCGCCGCCCACCACCGCCGCGCCCACGACCACCGCGCCGCCCACCACGGCCTCCCCGTCCACGACCAGCGGCGGGGCGGCAGCGCCCAGCCTGTCGCTCGACCAGATCACGGCCCGGGTCGACCCCGGGGTGGTGGACATCTCCGTCGCCCGCTCGGGGGCCCAGGGCTCCCGGGGCACGGGCATGATCCTCACCCCCTCGGGGCAGGTGCTGACCAACAACCATCTGATCCGCGACGCCACCCAGATCACGGCCACCATGCCCGGGCGGGGCACGACCTACCAGGCGACCGTGGTCGGCGCCGACAGCACCGCCGACGTGGCCCTCCTCCAGCTGCACGGGGTCTCGGGCCTGCCCACGGTCCCCCTCGCCGACCCCGCCACCACCACGGTGGGCCAGCCGATCGTGGCCATCGGGAACGCCCACGGCCTGGGGGGGACCCCGGTGGCCACCAAGGGCACCGTCTCGGCCGAGGACCAGACGGTGAACGTCCTCACCGACACCGGCCCCTCCGAGCACCTGACGGGGCTCCTCCAGGTCACCGCCTCGGTCACGCCCGGGTGTTCCGGGGGGCCACTGGTGGATGGCGCCGGCCAGGTGGTCGGCATGGACACCGCCGCGGTGCTGCCCCAGGGGAGCCAGACCTCCACCACGGGCTACGCCATCCCCCTCGCCCGGGCCGAGCAGGTGGTCACCAGCCTCCGGGCCGGGGCGTCTGGCTCCTGACCGCCCCGGTCCACCGCCGGGGGGCCCGGGCCCGGTCACCTGGACCCCCGGTGGCCTGGGCCCTGCGGTCAGGCCGGGCCCGGGGCGGGCGGTGGCGGCGTCACAGGCTGGGCGGCAGCAGGAGGCTCACCTGGCGGAAGAACAGGAACAGCACCGCCAAACACACCGGGGTGGCGGCCAGGTAGGTGAGGGCCCACCACCGGGTGCCGGTGCGCCGGCGCCACAGCCGCGCCAGCACCCATGACCCGGCAGCGGCGGCCACCAGGACCAGGCCCCACCCGAGGGCCCGTGCCCAGGCCCCCTGGCCCCCGACGACGCCGATCGTCGGGGCCGAGGGCGGCCGGGCGGCGCCAGGGCGGTGGGAGACGGGCGTGGCCGGGGCGGCGGGGCCGACCAGGTCGGCCTGGACGATGAGGCGCTGGGCGGCGCTGTAGCGGGGGTTGCAGGTGGTGAGGGTGAGCTCGGGACGGGGGGTGGGACCCAGCACGGCGATGTCGTTCGGTTGGACCACGAAGACCCGCTGGACCCGGTAGGTGAAGCGGCCCTGGCGGGTCCAGACCCCGATGCGGTCGCCGGCGTGGAGCTCGTTCAGTCGGTAGAAGGGGGCGCCGTAGGTGGTGCGGTGGCCGGCGATGCCCGAGTTCCCGGGCTGGCCCGGCAGGGGGGTCGCCGGGTAGTGCCCCGGGCCCCGGCGCAGGTCTCCCTCGCCGACCCCCTGCACGATCGCCTTGTCCACCTGGATGGCGGGGATCTGGAGGAGGCCGATGGCCCCGCCCGGCACGGGCGGGGGCCCCGGCGCCCGGTCGGGGGCCCCCGCCGGGGCCAGCTGCGGGGCGAGCTGCCGGCGCAGGGTCGCCTGGTGGCCGGCCGTGGTGAGCCCGGTGCCGAAGAGCAGGTAGACAACGAACAACAGGACCAGGA
>DASQQH010000484.1:0-4416 GCA_035643555.1 Acidimicrobiales bacterium
CGGGCGGGCCGAGGTGGTCGTGTGCCACCACGTGCTCTACAACGTGGCCGAGGTGATCCCCTTCGTCACCGCCCTGGCGAGCCACGCCAGGGCGCGGGTGGTCATCGAGCTCACCGCGGTGCACCCCCAGGCCGGGCTCAACGACCTCTGGTGGCACTTCCACCGCCTTCCCCGCCCGGTGGGCCCCGACGTGGCGGCCGCCGTTGCGGTGCTGGCCGAGGGGGGGATCGACCCCGTGGTGGAGCGCTTCCCCCGACCGCCCCGGCCCGGGGCCGCGGACCGGGGCGCCCAGGTGGCCTTCGCCCGACGCCGGTTGTGCCTGTCGCCCGAGGCCGATCCGGAGGTCGACCGCCTCCTCCCTCCCGGCGGCGCCCTGGCCGACACCGAGGCCGCCTGCCTGTGGTGGGACACCGCTGCTGGTTGACCGATCAGTCAAGGAGGCGTCACCATCTGCCATGCCCAGCGTCCAGGCCAACGGGATACACATCGAGTACGAGGAGCTGGGCGAGGTCGACGACCCGGCCCTGGTCCTCATCATGGGACTGTCAGGTCAGCTGATCTGGTGGGACGACGCCTTCTGTGAGGCCCTGGTGGCCCGGGGGTTCCGGGTGATCCGGTTCGACAACCGGGACGTCGGCCGCTCCGCCAGGTTCGACGGGGCTCGACGACCGGACCTCGCCGCGCTGATGGCCGGCGACGCCGGGACCGCCTCCTACACCCTGGAGGACATGGCCGACGACACCGCCGGGCTTCTCGAGGCCCTGGGGGTGGAGGCAGCCCACGTGGTCGGGGCCTCCATGGGGGGCATGATCGCCCAGGTCCTGGCGATCCGCCATCCCCGGCTGGTCCGGTCGCTGTGCTCGATCATGTCCACCACCGGCGCGAGGGACGTCGGCCAGCCGAGCCGGGCGGCCCTGGAGGTCCTGCTGCGACCGCCGGCGGGCACCCGGGAGGAGTACGTGGCCGCCTCCGTGGAGGCCTCCCGGGTCATCGGCTCGCCGGGCTTCCCGGCCGATGAGGAGGCGGTGGGGCTCCGGGCGGCCCGGTCCTGGGACCGGGGCTACTCGCCCGAGGGCGTGGCCCGCCAGCTGGCGGCGATCCTGGCCTCCCCTGACCGCACGGCGGCCCTGGGCCATCTCCTGGTCCCCACCCTGGTCATCCACGGGGAGGAGGATCCCCTGGTGGACCCGAGCGGGGGGCGGGCCACGGCCCGGGCCGTCCCCGGGGCCGAGCTGGTGATGGTGCCCGGGATGGGCCACGACCTGCCCGTGGGCGCCTGGGACCGGATCGTCGAGGCGATAGCGGCCAACGCCTCCCGGGCCGCGCCCAGCGTCGGGGAGGGCTCCCGGTGAGCGGGCCCCTCGAGGGGGTGCGGATCGTCGAGATCGCCGGCATCGGCCCGGGCCCCTTCGCCGCCATGATGCTGTCCGACATGGGGGCGGAGGTGTTGCGGGTGGACCGGCCCTCGACGGGGGGCCAGCCCGATCCCACCACCCGGCCGCCCGGCGATCCCCTGAACCGGGGCCGGCGCTCTGTCGCGGTCGACCTCAAGCACCCGGAGGGGGCGGCGACGGTGCTCCGCCTGGCCGAGGGTGCCCAGGGGTTCCTCGAGGGCTTCCGTCCCGGGGTGGCCGAACGGCTGGGGATCGGTCCCGAGCCGGCCCTCGCCCGCAACCCTCGTCTGGTCTACGGCCGCATGACCGGCTGGGGCCAGGAGGGCCCCTACGCCGGGGCCGCCGGTCACGACATCAACTACATCGCCCTGGCCGGCGCCCTCTATCCCATCGGCCGGGCGGGGGGACCACCGGTCCCGCCCCTCAACCTGGTGGGCGACTTCGGCGGCGGGGGGATGCTCCTCGCCTTCGGGATGGTCTGTGCCCTGATGGAGGCGGCGAGGTCCGGCACGGGCCAGGTGGTCGACGCCGCCATGGTGGACGGGGCCGCCAGCCTCACGACCATGGTCCACGGCCTGCGGGCCATGGGGGTCTGGTCCGACGAGTGGGGGACGAACCTGCTCGACTCCGGCGCCCCCTTCTACGACGTCTACGAGACCGCCGACGGCGGGTACGTGGCCATCGGGGCCATCGAGCCCCAGTTCTACGCCGAGCTGCTCGCCCGCACAGGGCTGGCGGAGGAGGACCTGCCCGCCCAGATGGACCGGGCGTCGTGGCCCACGACGAAGGAGGCCCTGGCCAAGGTCTTCCGCACCAGGACCAGGGACGAGTGGTGCGAGGCGATGGAGGGCACCGACGTGTGCTTCGCCCCGGTCCTGGCACCCGGGGAGGCCCCCGACCATCCCCACAACCGGGCCCGGGCGGGCTTCGTCGAGGTCGCCGGGGTGACCCAGCCTGCCCCCGCGCCCCGGTTCAGCCGCACCCCCGGGGCCATCGGCGGGCCACCTCCCCACCCGGGCCAGCACACCGCGGCCGCCCTGGCCGACTGGGGGTTCGACGCCGACGAGGTGGCGGCCCTGCAGGAGGCCGGGGCCCTGGGGTGAGGTCAGGGGCCGCCGTGGCGAGGACCCAGGCCCTGTACCTCGGCGCCTCGCCCCGGGGTTGGGTGTGGGGCCCGGCCGAGGGCCACGTGCTGGTGCTCGGGCCCCCCCGCTCCGGCAAGACCAGCTCCCTGGTCGTCCCCAACGTGCTGGCCGCCGACGGGCCGGTGGTGGCCACCTCGACCAAGCGCGACGTCCTCGCCGCCACCCTGCCCCGGCGCCAGGCCCTGGGCCGGTGCTGGCTGTTCGACCCCACCGGTGAGGTGCGACCGCCGGAGGGCGTCACCCCGCTGCGGTGGTCCCCCGTCGCCGCCTCGGTGCGGTGGGACACCGCCCGCCGGATGGCCCGGGGACTGGTGGCCACCTCGGCCTCGGGGCGGGGCGTGGTCGACGGCGACCACTGGCAGGGGCGGGCCAGGGCGGTGGTGGGCCCCCTGCTCCATGCGGCGGCCCTGGCCGGGGGGACGATCGAGGACGTCGCCCGGTGGGTCCACCGCCGCGAGACGGGCCCGGCCGAGGACATCCTGGCCAGGGAGGGGTCCCGGCTGGCCGCCGACGTCCTGGCGGGGGTGACCCGGTCGGAGGACCGGGAGCTGTCGGCGATCTTCTCCACCGCCTCCCAGGCCCTCGCCGCCTACCAGTCCGAGGCCGCCCTGGCGGCGGCGAGGGAGCCGAACTTCGACCCCGGCGCCTTCGTCGCCTCGGCCGACGCGGTGTACGTGTGCGCCCCCTCCCGGGCCCAGGCCCTGGTGGCCCCCCTGGTCGTGGCCCTGGTGGAGGAGATCTCCCTCGCCGCCTACCGGGTGGCCGACACCGGCGGGGAGGGGCACCGGGCGGGGCCGGTGGTCCTGGCCCTCGACGAGGCGGCCAACATCGCCCCCCTGCCCAGCCTGCCCTCCATCGTCTCCGAGGGAGGGGGGCAGGGGGTCCTGGTCCTGGCCTGCTTCCAGGACCTCTCCCAGGCCAGGGCCCGGTGGGGGCCCGACGCTGCCGACGGGTTCCTGAGCCACTTCCGGGCCAAGGTCATCCTGCCCGGCCTGGGGGAGACGAGGACCCTCGAGGCCCTGTCCAGGCTCTGCGGCGATGTCGAGGTCCCGGTCCGCTCCGTGGCCCGCACGGGCCGGTGGTGGCAGCGCCGGGGGGTGGCCACGACCACCACCTGGTCGACCCGCCGCCAACGCCGGGTCCCGGTGGCCACCCTGGGCCGGGGATCGCCCGGCCGGGCCGTGTACCTGGAGGCCGGTTGCGGGCCCGCCCAGCTCCGGCTGACCCCCTGCCACGAGGCCAGGCCCTGGGTGGAGGTGGTGGCCGGCGAGGTGGGGCGAGCGCGGGGGGGCCGGCGCGTGCCCGAGCCACCAGGACGCCGCCTGCCCGGGCGGGAGCGCTGAGGCGCCCCGGACGTGTGGTCCGAGGTGTCGGGTGCCAGGATGGCGACATGGCTGCGGACACGGCGGGGTCCTCCTGGACCCACACGGGGCTCGCCCAGCAGCTCCATTTCGCTCCCCGGGCGGTCGAGCGGGCGGGGGAGGTGGTTCGGGGCCTCCGGGCCCGGCGGGTGCTGCTGATGACGACCGAGGGACGCCTGGCGTCCCCGGCCGGGGAGGCCCTGCAGGCGGCCCTGGGCCGGGTGCTGGTGACCACCTTCGCCGGCGTCCGGTCCCATGTGCCCGCCGCGATGGTCGAGGAAGCGGTGGCCCGGGCCCGGGACGAGCAGGTGGACCTGGTGGTGTCCTTCGGCGGCGGATCGTGCGCCGACGCGGCCAAGGCGGTGTGCTTCTTCATGGAGCGCCGGGCGGGGACGCCCGGGAGCTCCTACCTGGATCGGCCGGTGCTCGGCCACGTGGCCATCCCCACCACCTACTCGGGGGCCGAGCTCACCCCGTTCTTCGGGATGACCGACGAGGCCGCCCGGCGCAAGCAGG
>DASQQH010000485.1:0-4606 GCA_035643555.1 Acidimicrobiales bacterium
GGGCCGGACGTCCTCCTCGGAGAAGCGGATGGCCATCCCGTGGCGGCTGACGAGGAAGAGGTCCTCCTCCCCGTTGGTCTGCACCACCCGGACCAGCTCGTCCCCCTCCCGCAGGCTGAGGGCGATGAATCCCTCCCGGCGGGACTTGTCGTACTCCCCCAGCTCGGTCTTTTTCACCTGCCCCTGGCGGGTGGCGAAGATCAGGTACCGCCCCGTCTCGTAGTCCCGGGTGTCGATCACGGCCTGGATGCGCTCCCCCGGCTCCAGGGGCAGGAGGTTGACGATCGCCGTGCCCCGGGCCGTGCGCTCCCGGACCGGGATCTCGTGGGCCTTCAGGCGGTACACCCGCCCCCGGTTGGAGAAGAACAGCAGGTAGGCGTGTGCCGAGGTCCACAGGATGTGGGAGACCAGGTCCTCCTCCTTGAGCCGGCCGCTGCGCACCCCCCGGCCGCCCCGGCCCTGGGTGCGGAAGCTGGTGGCGGTCATCGCCTTGATGTAGCCGGCACGGCTCATCGTGACGATGAGCTCCTCGTCCTCGATGAGGTCCTCGGTCTCGAGCTCCCCCGGGTCCAGGCTGATCCTCGACCGCCGGGGCTGGCGGTAGGAGGCGACGAGGGCCCCGAGCTCGTCCTTGATCACCTGGCGGAGGCGGGCGGGGTCGCCGAGGATCTCCTCCAGCTCGGCGATCGCCTGGCGGAGCTGGGCCAGCTCGCCCTCGAGCTCGGTGCGTCCCAGCCGGGTGAGGCGCCCGAGGGTCATGTCCAGGATGTGGTTCGCCTGGACCTCGGTGAAGGAGAACGGCTCGGCCATCAGGCCCTCCCGGGCGGCCCCCCGGTCCTCGGAGGCGCGGATGAGGGCGATGATGGCGTCCAGCTGGTCGATGGCCCGCAGGAGCCCCTCGACGATGTGGGCCCGGTCCCTCGCCTTGCGCAGCCGGAACTCGCTGCGCCGGGTGACCACGTCGATCTGGTGGCCGACGTAGGCCCCGAGCATCTGGGCGAGGTTCAGCGTCCGGGGCACCCCGTCCACCAGGGCCAACATGTTGACCCCGAAGCTGGTCTGGAGGGGGGTGTGCTTGTAGAGGTTGTTCAGGACGACGTTGGCGTTGACCCCCCGCTTGAGCTCGATGACCAGCTTGGTCTGGCGTCCCGCGGAGTCGTTCTGGACGTCACGGATGCCCTCCAGCTCGGAGGCGTCCACGAGGGTGGCGATCTTGCGCTCGATGGCCTCCACCGAGGTCTGGTAGGGGATCTCGGTGACCACGATCCGCTGGGTGCCGCTCCGGCCCTCCTCGATCTCGGCGACGGCACGCAGCTTGATCGATCCCCGCCCGGTGCGGTAGGCGTCCTGGATCCCCGCCCGACCGAGGATGAGGCCCCGGGTGGGGAAGTCGGGACCCTTGACGAAGGCCATGAGGTCGTCGGAGGTGGCCTCCGGGTGCTCCAGGAGGTGGATGGTGGCCTCCACCACCTCGCCGAGGTTGTGGGGGGGGATGTTGGTGGCCATGCCCACGGCGATGCCCTGTGACCCGTTGACCAACAGGTTGGGGAACCGGGAGGGCAGGACCAGGGGCTCGGACTCGCTGCCGTCGTAGGTGGGGGCGAAGTCGACGGTGTTCTCGTCCAGGCCCGCCAGCAGCTCCAGGGCGATGGGGGCCATCCGGCACTCGGTGTAGCGCTCCGCCGCCGGGCCCCCGGTCTCGGGGTCCGGGGAGCCGAAGTTCCCGTGCCCGTCGATCAGGGGATGGCGCAGGCTGAAGTCCTGGACCATCCGCACCAGGGCGTCGTAGATCGCCTGGTTGCCGTGGGGGTGGAACCGGGCCATCACGTCCCCGGTGACCTTGGCGCACTTGATGTGGGGCCGGTCGGGGCGCAGGCCCTGCTCCGACATGTCGTAGAGGATGCGCCGGTGGACCGGCTTGAGGCCGTCCCGGGCGTCGGGGAGGGCCCGGGAGACGATGACGGACATGGAGTACTCGAGGAACGAGCGCTCCATCTCCTCCTGGATCTCGATCGGCTCGATCGCCGAGGCCCGGTCCCCGTCGGTCCCGTCGCCGCCCCCGGTCCCGGTCCCCTGGCCGCCGCCCCTGGGCAGGTCGGTCATCGTCGGGCCGCCATCAGATGTCCAGGAACCGGACGTCCCGGGCGTTCTGCTGGATGAACTGGCGACGCAGGTCCACGTCGTCGCCCATGAGGATCGAGCACACCTCGTCGGCGAGGGCGGCCTGCTCCACGCTCACCTGCAGCAGCGACCGCCTGGCGGGGTCCATGGTCGTGGCCCGCAGCTCCTCGAAGTCCATCTCGCCCAGGCCCTTCAGGCGCTGGAACTCGGCCCGGGGATGGTCGGCCACGTAGCGGGCCCGGGCGGCGTCGTCCTTCAGGTACACCTTCTCCTTGCCCACCACCGTGGAGTACAGCGGGGGCTGGGCGGCGTAGACGTAGCCCGCCTCCACCAGCTGCTTCATCTGGCGGAAGAAGAACGTCAACAACAGTGTGCGGATGTGGGAGCCGTCCACGTCCGCGTCGGCCAGGATGATCACCCGGTGGTAGCGGACCTTGGTGAGGTCGAACTCGTCGGCCAGCCCGGCGCCGATGGCCGAGATCAACGCCTGGATCTCGGTGTTCTTGAGCATCTTGTCCGGGCGGGCCTTCTCCACGTTGAGGATCTTGCCCCGGATGGGCAGGATGGCCTGGGTCCTCGGATCACGGGCGTCCTTGGCCGAGCCCCCGGCGGAGTTCCCCTCGACCACGAACAGCTCCGACTCGCGGGGGTCCCGGGAGGAGCAGTCGACCAGCTTGCCCGGCAGGCCCGCCCCCTCGAGGGCGGTCTTGCGCCGGGTGAGGTCACGGGCCTGGCGGGCGGCCACCCTCGCCCGGGCCGCGGTGCTGGCCTTGCGGACGATCTGGTTGCCCTCGGTGGGGTGCTCCTCGAGCCACTCGGTGAGCTTCTCGTTGGTGACCCGCTCCACCAGGGAGCGCATGGCCACGTTGCCGAGCTTTGCCTTTGTCTGGCCCTCGAACTGGGGATCGGTGAGCCGCACCGACACGATCGCCGTCAGCCCCTCCCTGATGTCCTCCCCGAGGAGGTTCACGTCCTTTTCCTTGAGCAGGCCCCGGCTCCGGGCGTACTTGTTGACCGCGCTGGTCAGCGCCTTCTTGAAGCCCTCCTCGTGCATTCCCCCCTCGACCGTGGCGATGCCGTTGGCAAAGGAGTGGATGCTCTCGTAGTAGCCCGTGTTCCACTGGAACGCCACCTCCACCTCCTGGGTGGCGGTGGAGGTCTCGTCCCTCGCCTCGTAGGAGCCGACGCGCTTGAACAGCGCCTCCTTGGACGCGTTGAGGTGTCGGACGTAGTCGACGACCCCGCCCTTGTACTGGTAGCGGTGCTCCTGGTCGTGGCCGGGCCGTTGGTCGACGAAGCGGATCTCGAGGCCCCGGTTGAGGAACGCCATCACCTGGAGGCGCTCGGTGACGGTCTGGGCCCGGAACTCCACCTCCTCGAACACGGCGGGATCGGGCCAGAAGGTCACCGCCGTGCCCTGCTGGTGCGCGCGCGGGGCGGGGCCCACCACCTCCAGCTTCCCCTTGGGCCGGCCACCGTCGCGGAACTCCAGGCGGTGGCGCTTCCCCTCCCGGTCCACCTCCAGGACCAGGCGGGTGGAAAGGGCGTTGACCACCGAGACGCCGACACCATGGAGACCACCGGACACCTTGTAGCCGCCCCCGCCGAACTTGGCTCCGGCATGGAGGACCGTCAGGACCACCTCGGCGGTGGACTTCCCCTTGGACTGGTGGTGGCGGTCGACGGGGATCCCCCGGCCGTTGTCGACCACCCGGCACCCCCCGTCGGCCAGCAGGACCACGTCGATGCGGCTGCAGTGGCCCGCCATGGCCTCGTCCACCGAGTTGTCCACAACCTCCCAGATCAGGTGGTGCAGCCCGCTCGGGCCCGTGGAGCCGATGTACATACCCGGGCGCTTCCGCACGGGCTCGAGGCCCTCCAGCACCACGACATCCCTGGAGGTGTACGAGCCCGAGGAGTCGCCAGCAGGGGTGTTGTCGAGCAGGGCCACGGTCGCGACCTTTCACCGGAGGTGGTCGGAAGATCCCGGTTCCCACCCACTCTTCCGCTGCTGAGGGGAGGGCCAGGACAACGGAAGCATTTTACCAGGCCCCCCGAGATCCCCAGGTCATCGGCGCCTGATCCGCACCTCCACCCGGTCGGGCACCTCCTGGCCGCTCGCCTCCCCGAGGCGCGCCAGGACCTGGGGCGCCAGCCACCGGACATGGGTCGCCCACGTCGGGTGGTCGACCTCGACCACCACCGCCCCCTCCCGCACCGCGCAGGGGCGGGCGTGGCTGGCGAGCCCGGGGCCCACCACGGCCTCCCAGTGCCTGGCCACCGCCGCCAGGATCGCCACCTCCTCCCCACCGAGGGTCCGCACCACCCGGTCCAGGGAGGCCGACACCGGGCGGGGCTCCTCGGCCCGCGGGTCGGAGAGTGGACGCCAGGTCACGGGATGGTGGGAGCCAGCCCGCCCGGCTGGCCGGCTCGCAGGTGACCGTCCTCGACCGCCACCACCGCGGCCGGCACGGCGCCCGGCGGG
>DASQQH010000486.1:0-2624 GCA_035643555.1 Acidimicrobiales bacterium
CGGTTGAGGTAGGCGGTGAGGGCCACCACCGTGCCCACGCTCAGCGCTCCCTTGGCGGCCAGGACCCCGCCCCAGCCGTACACCAGGGCGGTGGCCAGGGAGGCCGTGAGGATGAGGGCCACGAAGAAGAAGCGGGCGTACATGGCCTGGGTGATGCCGACGTCCCGCACCCGCCCCGCCCGGTCCTCGAAGGCCCGGCGCTCGTCGGTGGGACGGCCGAAGAGCTTGACCAGCAGGGCCCCGGCGACGTTGAAGCGCTCGGTCATCATCGTCGACATCTCGGCGTCGAGGACGTAGGTCTCCCGGGCGATGGTCGACAGGCGCCGCCCCACCCGCCGGGCGGGGATGAAGAACACCGGCAGGATGGCCAGGGCCACCAGGGTGATCTGCCACGACAGCACGAACATGGCCCCCAGCACCAGGGCCACGGTGACCAGGTTGGAGACCACCGAGGACAGGGTGTCGGTGAAGGCCTGCTGGGCGCCGAGGACGTCGTTGTTGAGGCGGCTGATGAGGGCGCCGGTCTGGGTGCGGGTGAAGAAGGCGATCGGCATGCGCTGGACGTGGGCGAAGACCTTGGCCCGCATATCGTAGATGAGGCCCTCGCCGACCTTGGCCGAGATCCACCGCTGGCCCACCGACAACCCGGCGCTCGCCAGGGCCAGCCCGGCGACGACCGTCGCCAGGGTGATCACCAGCCCGGCCTGGTGGGCGAGGATGCCGTTGTTGATGATCGCCCGGTACAGGAGGGGGTTGACCGCGCTGATCGCCGCGTCGATCACGATGACCACCAGGAACACGACCAGGAGACGCCAGTAGGGGGCGGCGAAGGCCAGCATGCGCCGCGCCGTGCCGGGGGTGACGTGGGCGTGCTTCACCGAGTCGTCCCGGCGCCACGAGCGCATCACCGACCAGCCCATCCCCCCCGCTCCCGGCCTCATGCCCACGGCGTCGCCCTCCTCGTTTCGACAGTCATTGCTGTGTCAACTCCCGGGGAGGGGAGAACATGCCCGCCGCCCACGGGCCGGCGTCCGTCAGGAGGAGGCCAGCTCCACGTCGATCTCCACCTCGACCTCGTCGCTGACCTTGAGCGCCCCCAGGAACCCGCTGTAGGGCTTGATCCCCCAGCCGGTCTGGGCGACCGTCGCCCGGCCCCGCACCCGGGCCCCTCCCTCCACGTCGCGCAGCGCCACCTCGGCCGAGACCGGCCCTGAGCGCCCCTGGATGGTGAGCTCCCCCTCCACTACCACCTGGGTGGCCTCCCCCGGCTGGGGGCTCACCCGGGTGGAGGAAAAGGTGATCTCTGGGTGCTGGTCGGTGTGGAGGACCTTCTTGTCGATGGTCTCCTTGATGTCGGCCCGGTCCTTGTCGGTCAGGGGCTTGATCCCCCCCGTGCCCTCCCTGACCTCCAGGGAGGTGGCGTCGACCTCGAGGCGGACGCTGGACGCGCCCGGGTCCTCCAGGTTCACCTCCGCCGTGGCGCGCCACCGGGTGACGCCGATCGTGAGGTCGTGGCCGGCCCTGGCGGCCGCGCCCTGGCGGGAGGTCCTGAGCAGCAGCCGGCCCTGTCCGGGCCCGACCTGGTAGGTGCCGGTGGCGATGGCCATGATCGGAGCCTAGAACCTGATCGGCGGGGCGCACCGGCCACCTGGGGGGCGGGGCGGGCGCTCAGGGCTCGACCACGACGTCGAACTCCATGCCGGCGGCGTCGGCGAGGTAGACCCGCTGGTCCAGGTGGGCCGACCGCATCTTGAGGGGGCCCCGGGGCCCCTCGTACACGGCGGTGTCGGACACCGCGGACAGGGCGCCGACGTCGATGGTGCCCGCCGTGTGGGCCAGGCAGGCAAGCAGGTGGACGGCCTCGTAGTGGGCCTCACCCAGGGCGTTGAGGGGCGGGGCCTCGGGGCCGAAGCGGCCTGCGTACCGGCCCCCGAAGGCCAGGGCCTCGGGGGTGACCAGGGACTCGAAGTAGCCGGCGGCCGACGACAGCCCCCGGGTCCCCCCGGCCCCGATGGCCGCCAGCAGGTTCTCCTCCACCAGGGGGCTGAAGCGCACGAAGGCCTCGTCGAGGCCCCGGTCGGCAAAGGCCCGGTTGAACGACACGGCGTCGTCGCCGACCAGCAGGACGGCCACCCCGTCGGCCTCGGAGGCGGCCACCTGGTCCAGGACCGGGCCGAACTCCCCGGTGCCGACGCCGACGAAGGCCTCGCCCACCACCCGCAGGTGCCGCTCACGGGCGTGGCCCCGCACGCGGTCCGCCAGGAGCCGGGGCCACAGGAAGTCGTTGGCCACCACGAACCACCGCCTGGCGCCCCGGTTCCGGGCCAGCCACCGCAGGGGGGGCACCAGCAGCCGAGCGGCGTCCGCACCCGTGAGGAACACCCCGGGGGTGACCATCCCCCCCTCGTGCAGGGCGGGGTAGAGGTAGGGGACCCGACCGGCGAGGCGGGGGGCGGCGGCGAGGGCCCGGGGGGAGAGGTGCCAGCCGACCACGGCCTGGACCAGTCCCCCGGTCACCAGGGCGTCCAGCTCCCGGGCCACCGTCACCGGGGGGCGCCCGCCGTCGACCACGTGGAGGACCACCTCCCGGGCCAGGATCCCCCCGGCCCGGTTGACCTCCTCGG
>DASQQH010000487.1:0-3609 GCA_035643555.1 Acidimicrobiales bacterium
GCCAGCAGGGCCCAGCGCCCCCCGCCGAAGCTGTGGCCCACCGGTCCCCGCCTGAGGCCCCGGCGCCGGCGCTGGCCGCCCTGGGACCAGGGCCGGCGGGCAGCCAGCAGGGCCCGGACCGCGCCGAAGCCGTCGGCGGTCACCAGCCCGCGGGCGACGCCGTCCCACAGGGCCGCCTCGATTTCGGAGGGGAGCCGGCGGGTGGCGGTGGCCAGATCCGCGGCGAACGACGCCCCCTGGTCCCGCAAGACCTCCACCACCTCGGCCGTCGCCCCGGCGGTGGGCGGCGCCACCCGGGCGTCCCCCCGGGCCGCCTGCAGCAGCCACCCCAGGTCGCTGCGCAGCACCAGGGCCACGGGCGTGGCCCGGGAGGTGGCCGGCCCCGGGCGGGACGGGCCCTCGCCCTGGGCGTCCCGGATCCCCAGACGGCCCCAGGCCACCTCGCCCGAGGCGCACAGCTGGTCCAGCCACTCGCGGCGGTAGCCGGCCACCCGGGCAGGCAGCACGGCCTCCTCCCAGGTCCCCGCCGGCACCTCGACACCCTGGAGCGCCTCGATGACCCTGACCAGGCCCCCCCGGCCCTCAAACCGGGCGCCGGGGGCGAGGTGGTGCCAGCGGACCAGGAAGCGGAGGAGGTCCTGGATGCTGACCGGCTCGATCTCCCGGCGGAGGCGCTTTTGGGTGTAGCCGTGGATGCGCGCCAGGAGGCGCCGGGCGCACCACTGCTCGCCGTCCAGGTGGGGATCGAACTGGCCGACGAGGGCGACACCCTCCGCCTCGAGCCGACCGAGGGCGATGGCCACGGTGCCCGGGGACAGCGCCGTGGCCCCCGCCAGGGTCGCCGGGGTCACCGGGCCGGCCACCTCGAGGTGCCCGCGGACCACCGCCGCGGCGGCCTCGTCCCAGTCCGGCGACGAGGGGGTCGCCGGCGGCTCGACGTCGGGGTCGAACGCGGCGGCGGGGAACAGGGTCTCCACGAGACGCCGGCGCTCGGTGGCGCACCACAGGGACGCCTCCCCCGTGGTCACGACCGCCGCCCGGCCCCGGTCGGCCAGGCCGGCGAACCATCCCGCCCAGGCCGGCGCGGGCTCGCAGACCACAAGGGAGCACAGCAGGTCATGGAGCTCGTCGGGGTCACGGGGCGACGGGTGGGCCTCGGCGCGCACCCGGGCGATGGCGTCGGGGTCGAGCGCCGCCAGGTCCCTGCCCTCGACGGGCAGCCCCCGCCGGAGGGCGACGGCCCGGCTGCGCCGTTCCTCGAGGGGGGCGTCGTCGAGGAACGTGTAGGGCCGCCCCCCCACGATCTCGTGGGCCAGGGGGGAGGCCTCGGTGGTGTCCCGGGCGGTGACGGCGACGGTGCCCGCCTCCAGCCTCCGCACCAGCGACGTCAGGCCCTCCAGGTCCATGGCCTCCTGCAGGCAGTCGTCCATGGTCTGGCGGACCAACGGGTGGTCGGGGATCTCGATCGGCCCGGTCGTGTTCTCCTGACAGGCGGCCAGGGCGGGGAACACCGCCGCCATCAGGTCGTCGGCCTCCATGCGCTGAACCGGGGGCGGGTTCCTGCGCCCCCCACGGAAGCGGAGGACGACCAGCGCCCGGTTGAGGTTCCAGCGCCACCGGACGGCGAACATGGGGGAGGCGAGCGTCGCCTGCCGCAGGACGTCGGCCACCGTGGCCGAGGACAGGAAGCGGGCCACCGACGCCAGGGGGAAGCTGTGCTGGGGTCCGAGGGACAACAGCACCGCGTCGTCGCTCGCCGCGGCCTGGAGCTCGAAATCGAAGGACACGCAGAACCGCTTCCGCAGCGCCAGGCCGAGGGCACGGTTGACCCGGCTGCCGAACGGGGCGTGGACGACCAGCTGCATGCCCCCCGCGTCGTCGAAGAACCGTTCCAGGACCACCTGGTCCCTGGTGGGCAGGCACCCCAGGGCGGCGCGGCCGGCCGCCAGGTAGCGAACGACGTGCTCCGCCGCCTGGGCGTCGATGCCGCAGTGGTGCTGGACCCAGAGCCCTGGGTCCCCCTGGTCCAGGCGGGCCTCCACCCCCCGTCGCAGGGCCGAGACCTCCTCGGAGAGCTCGTCGGTGCGCCCGGGCGCCTCACCCAGCCAGAACGGGATCGACGGCGGGGCCCCGCCCGCGTCGACGACCCGCACGGTCCCCGGCTCCACCCGCCGGATCCGCCACGAGGTGCTGCCGAGGAGGAACACGTCGCCCGCCATGGACTCAACGGCCCAGTCCTCGTTCACGGTGCCCACGAAGGTGTCGTCGGGCTCGGCGACCACCCGGTAGTCGCCGGTCTCGGGGATGGCCCCGCCTGAGGTGAGCGCCGCCAGCCGGGCCCCCCGACGGGCCCCCAGCTCCCCGTTGACCTGGTCCCGGTGCAGGTAGGCGCCCCGTCGCCCCCTGCCGGTGAGGATGCCCTCCGAGACCAGGGCCACGACCTCGCCGAAGGCCTCCCGGCTGAGGTCGGCATAGGGGGTGGCGCGCCGGACCAGCCGGTAGAGGTCCTCCTCCCCCCAGCGCTGCGCCGCGCACTCGGCCACCAGCTGCTGGGCGAGGATGTCGAGGGGCGCCACCGGCACCTGGACGGCGTCCAGCCGTCCCGCCGCCGTCCCCGCCAGGAGCGCCGCGCACTCCACCAGCTCGTCCCGGGTCGTCGGGAAGAGTCGCCCCCGGGGGGTGGCGGTCCGGCGGTGGCCGGAGCGGCCCACCCGCTGGAGGAAGGTGGCCAGGCTCCGGGGCGAGCCGACCTGGCAGACCAGATCGACCGGGCCGATGTCGATCCCCAGCTCCAGGGAGGCCGTGGCCACGAGCGCCGACAGCTCGCCGGCCCGCAGCCGGGACTCCACCCGCAGGCGCCGCTCCTTGGACAGGCTGCCGTGGTGGGAGGCGACCTCGTCGTCGCCCAGGCGCTCGCCGAGCCGGTGGGCCAGGCGCTCGGCCATCCGCCTCGTGTTCACGAACACCAGGGTGGTCCGGTGGGCCCGGACCAGGCAGGCGATCCGGTCGAGGAGGTCCTCCAGGGTCTGGGCCGAGGGCACGGCCTCGAGCTCGCCGCCGGGCAGCTCGAGTGCCAGGTCCAGGTGGCGCTGGTGGCCCACGTCGACCACGACGCAGGGCGGCCCCTGGCCCCCGTCGGGGTCGGCGCCCACCAGCAGGCGGGCCAGGGTCTCGATGGGGCGTTGGGTGGCCGACAGCCCCACCCGCACCGGTCGCCGCTCGCACAGCCGGGCCACCCGCTCCAGCGTCAGGGCCAGGTGGGACCCCCGCTTGTCGCGGGCCACGGCGTGGATCTCGTCCACGATGATCGTGCGGACCGAGGCCAGCAGCGCCCGGGTGCGCGCCGCGGTGACCAGCAGGTAGAGCGACTCGGGGGTGGTGACGAGGAAGGTGGGGGGACGACGGACCATGGCGGCCCGAACCGACGCGGGGGTGTCCCCGTTGCGGACCTCCACCGACAGGTCGGGGACCGGCGTCCCCAACTCCCGGGCCACCGCGGCGATCTCCGACAGCGGCGTCTCGAGGTTGGTCCGGATGTCGACGGTCAGCGCCTTGAGCGGCGACACGTAGACCACCTGGGTCCTGCCCTCGACCACCTCACCCGCCTCG
>DASQQH010000488.1:0-2066 GCA_035643555.1 Acidimicrobiales bacterium
GTTTGACCCAACCGGGCGGCAACTACACGAGGGACGCAGTGGCGCCGCCATCGACGATGTAGGCGGCGCCAGAAGAGAACCGGGCGCGGTCGGACGCAAGGAACACCGCGAGCCGGGCGACCTCCTCCGGCTCACCGAGGCGACCCTGGAGGTGGTCGATGTAGCCGGAGAAGTCCACCCCGAGTACCGATTCCAGGTCATCCCTGTGGTCGCTCACCATGTCCGTGGCCACCCAGCCCGGGCAGATCGCGTTCACCCGGACCCCATGGGCGCGCAGCTCCAGCGCCGCGGTCTTGGTCAGCGACACCACGCCCGCCTTCGCCGCCCCGTAGTGGCCGATTGCCGGGGAGCCGCCGAAGGCCTTGATGGAGGAAATGGTGAGGATGCAACCCCCGCCCTGGGCTGCCATCGCCCGCCCGGCATGCTTGGTGCACAGGAACACCCCGTCGAGATCGACGCCCAGCACCTCGCGCCATTCGGCCAGTGGCATCTCCACGAGGGGCTTCACCGTACCCACCCCGGCGTTGCACACCATGATGTCCAGTCGGCCCCGCCGGTCGACGGTCGCGGCGATCAGCTCGGCGACCCGGTCCTCGTCACGCACGTCGCAACGCACCGCCTCGGCGCCCGCCAGCTTGTCCGCCGCCGCATGCGCCCCGGCCTCGTCGATATCTGCCACCACCACGGCAGCCCCGGCCATGGTGAGTTGTTCGGCGATCGCAAAGCCGAGGCCCCTGGCCGCCCCGGTGACGATGGCGATCTTGCCGTCCAGGGTCGTGCCTTCCGGATCGGCACTCACAGCACGCTCGCGGTCAACGCGTTGTCGAGGGTGTAGTAGGAGCCGGTGATGAACGACGCTGCATCAGACGCGAGGAACGCCACCGTCTCGGCCACCTCCTCGGGGGTGCCGAGTCGACCCTGAGCCTGGGCGACGAGGTCGTCGAAGGTCGCATCGGTAGCGGCCTCGAACGGCGTCACCAGGCGCTCTACCATCTCGGTCTTGATGAACGCCGGGCAGACCGCGTTCACCCGGATCCCCACCCCTCTCAGCTCCCTGGCCGCGGTCTGGGTGAGCCGGATGACTGCCGCCTTCGACCCGCAGTAGGCGCCCAGCAACGGCACCCCATCCAGGCCGGCGACCGACGCCATGTTGACGATGGTGCCCCGGCTCTCGGCCAGGGCGGGGACGGCGTATTTGATGCCGTGGAACACCCCGTGGACGTTGACCGCCATCAGGTGAGCGAACTCCTCGTCGCTGGTCTCCACGAGCGGCTTGCCGATCTCGATCCCGGCATTGTTCACGATCACGTCCATCCCACCGAAGCCGGCCACCGTCCCAGCGACCGCCTCTCGAACCTGCTCGGGGCTGGCGACGTCGCAACGCAGCGCCAGTGTGTCGTGGCCGACCATGGCAGCCGTCTGCTCCACCGCCGTCTCGTCGAGGTCGGCCAGCGCCACCCGGGCGCCACGCTCGGCGAACAGCCGTGCGATGGCGAATCCCAAACCCCGACCCGCGCCGGTGACCAGCGTTCGTTTACCGCTCAATTCCACGGCTCACTCCCGTCATTTCTGGTCGTCTCCCCCCTTTGTGGTCAGCTCCGCCAGGAGCACGTCTTCGCCGAGGGGCTCCCCAGTCCGCGGCCTGGGCCGCAGGCTAGTCCTGTCGTGATCGCCGTCAAAATCCCTCTTGCACGACCACCCGGCTGGATGCGCCGCGGTGCGATAGATCCACGGGAAGCTCACCCGGTGGGGGTGACCGATGGCCCAGGATGCCATGGTGGCCCTCACCAGGGAAAGGAGGCGCCTCGGACCTCAGATCGCCGGGTCGGGACCTCCGGTGACCGGCGCGGCCGGCTGGTCTCCACCACCTGGAAGGCCACATCTCCTTCGAGGCCACCCGGGCCATTCTCTGGCCTTCCTGGGCCACTGCTGTATGAGGTGAACACGGAAAGCTGGAAGCTGCGGGGGAATAGCAGTGACGGGTTCGTCGACCCCAACCCAGCGGTCACGGCCCACCCGGGACGTGGACTCCTCGGTAACTCAGGGGTCTGCGCCCAACTGTCGAC
>DASQQH010000489.1:0-13222 GCA_035643555.1 Acidimicrobiales bacterium
CGGGGGCACCCGGGCGACCACCGGCAGGTGAGTCCCCCCTCCTCGGTCGGCGGTGGCGGGTGGGGACTGGGCGGGCGCCGCCTGTACCTGTGCACCGGCGACCGCCCTGATCTGGGCGCGTTCCTCGCGGCCTGCCTGCGAGGCGGGGTCGACCTGGTCCAGCTCCGGGAGAAGCACCTGGAGGCCCGGCCGTTGCTGGCCCGGGCCCGTCTCGCCCTCGAGGTCTGCCACGACCACCAGGTCCCCTTCATCCTCAACGACCGGCCCGACCTTGCGCTGGAGGCCGGCGCCGACGGCGTCCACGTGGGCCAGGACGACGCGCCACCCGCCCTGGCCCGACGCCTGTTGGGTTCCGGTCGCCTGGTCGGGCTGTCCACCCACGCCGAGGCCGAGGTCGACGCCAGCCTAGAGGAGCCGGTCGACTACGTCTCGGCCGGGCCGGTCTCCCCCACCCCCACCAAGCCGGGACGGCCCGGCACCGGGCTCGCCTACCTCGGCTACGCGACCGCCCACGCCGGGCGCCCGGTGTTCGTCACCGGCGGGGTGACCCCCGACACGGTGCCGGACCTGGTGGGGGCGGGCGCCCGGCACTTCGTGGTGGTCCGCCACCTGACCCAGGCCGACGACCCCGAAGGCGCCGCCAGGGCCCTGCGTTCGGCCATCGACCGGGCGCTGGCGATGGCCCCGGGAGACCTGCGGACTAGCTGACCAGGCGCTCCAGCCAGCCGAGGAGCACGGCGATGGCCCGGGGGTCGTGGCGGAGACGGTGGCCGGCGCCGGCCAGCATCCGCAGGTCGGCCTGGCCCTGGGCGGCGTCGACCAGGGCCCGGGCGTCGGCAGGGGGTACGACGTCGTCGTCGGCGCCGTGGACGATGAGGAGGGGACGAGGGGGGATCTTGCCCGCCAGGGCCAGCGGGCGGAGCTCGCGCAGCTCCCGGGCCCAGGACGGCGGGTCGGGAGGGAAGTCCGGCGATCGGATGAGGCCGAGACGCCTCGCCTCGTCGGCCAGGGCCGTCGGGTCGGCCGCCCAGTCCCCGAAGTCGGCCGGGGCACCGAGGCTGGCGGCGCCACTCACCCGCTCATCCTCACCGGCGGCGCAGATGGCGAGGGACCCGCCGGCGCTGAACCCCGCCAGCCACACCCCGGCGAGCCCTGGCAGGGCGACCAGGTAGTCGATGGCGGCCCGGAGGTCAGCCATCCACCCCCCGAGCGAGAAGTCCCCCTCGGAGTCCCCCATGCCCCGGAAATCCACGGCCAGCACCGCCCAGCCGGCCTCCTGGGCCAGGCGCTCGGCGAGCTGGGCGTAGGTCTGGCCGCTCTCCGCGTCCCCCCGCGGGCCAGCGGGGAAGCCGTGGCACAGCAGGAGCGCCTGGAGGGCCCCGACCTGCTCGTCCTCACGTCCGGGCCTGCACAGCTGGCCCTGGAGCCTGAGGCCTCCGCTGGTGATCGCCACGTCGGTCTTGCTACCCACCGCACCCGTCTCCCTCCCCGACGATCGAGGGGCGCCCTGGGGCGCCCCTCGATCTGTCGTACGTACTGGAAAGGAACCCGATGCGCCGGATCGTCGGGCGGGACCATGTCCCGACAGCCCACCGGGCGGTGCCTGGCTGGGATTCACCAGGTGGTCCAGCGGCCGCCTAGCGGCCAGTCACCTCCAGGGTCCCGGGAAGCTCAAAACGCAGTTGGACCACCTCCTTTCTCTGGTGGACCCAACTCTACACAGCGCACGGCCGGGCGCCGGTCATTTCCGCCCCGACAGGAGCCGCTCCACCACGGCCCACCGTCGACGTCGGGCGGGCGGCTTCGGCGCCGGGGTGACGGCATCCGGATGAGGGAGATCGGCGGTGACCGCGAACAGCGCCGGCAGCGTACGCGCACTCAGCGCCGCCTCCAGGCGCTCGGCGTACTCCTCGGGGTCCAGGCGACCCGCCACGCAGTGCTGCCGGAGGACCTCGGCGACCCGCTCCCGGTCGGCGTCGGAGGCCCGAAGCTCCCCCCCGGCCTGTGGCTCAGGCTCCATGGTGGTCAACGTACCCGCCCGGGCGCCCTCCCGCGATCCCGGGGTTGAGGTCCGGGCCCACCGGCCCGCCCGGGGACGAGCCCGTGGGACCCTCAGATGCCGATGCGCTGGGCCAGCAGCTCCCGATGGTAGGTGGGATCGCCCAGCAGGAGCTGGGAGGACTTCGCCCGCTTGAAGTACAGGTGCGCGTCGTGCTCCCAGGTGAACCCGATGCCGCCGTGGATCTGGATGTTCTCGGCGGCGGCGTGGTAGTAGGCGTCGGAGCAGTAGGCCTTGGCCAGGCTGGCCACCACCGGCAGCTCGTCGCCGCCCTCGCCCGCCACCCAGCCCGCGTAGTAGGCGGCGGACTTCGCCGACTCCACCTCGAGGAGCACGTCGGCGCACTTGTGCTTGATGGCCTGGAACGAGCCGATGGGACGCCCGAACTGCACCCTCGCCTTGGCGTAGTCGACGCTCATGTCAAGGCACCGCTGGGCGCCCCCGACCTGCTCCGCGGCCAGGGCCACGGCCGCCAGGTCGAGGGTCCTGGACAGGCCGGGAACCGCCCCTCCGTCGGTGCCCACCAGGCGCGCGGGGGTGTTCGACAGCTCGATCCGGGCCTGCTTCCGGGTCTGGTCCATGGTGGACAGGGGGGTGCGGGTGAGCCCGGGCGCGTCACCCGCCACGGCGAACAGGCTGAGCCCCGCCGGGGTACGGGCGACCACCAGGAGGATGGAGGCGACGTGGCCGTCGATGACGAAGCTCTTGTGGCCGTCCAGGGTCCAGCCGTCACCCGAGGGGGCGGCGGTGGTGGTCACCGCATCGAGGTCCCAGCGCCCGCTGTCCTCGGTGAAGGCCAGGGTCCCGATCGCCTCCCCCTCGGCGAGGGGCGTGAGGAGCTCCTTCTTGGCCGCCTCGTCCCCACAGCCCAGGAGGGCGTTGGCCGCCAGCGCCACGGTGGCGAAGTAGGGGGCGCACAGCAGCGCCCTGCCCATCTCCTCGAACACCACCACCAGCTCCACGTAGCTGAACCCGGACCCCCCGTAGGCCTCGGGGACCGCCAGCCCCTGCAGGCCCAGCTGCTGGCCCATCTGGGCCCAGATGGCCGGCTCGTAGCCGTCCACGGTGTCCATGAGCCGACGCACCTCGCTGACCGGCGACTTGTCCTCGAGGAACCGACGGACCGAGCGGCGGAGCTCCTCCTGCTCGTCGGTGAAGGCGAAGTTCACGGTGTAGCCTCCCTCGGTCGGGCTGGTCGTGCCTGTGGTGGACGGCCTGTGTGGAACGTACTAGACCGGGCGGTCAAGATGCCTACCGATCACGAGACCACTCGCCACTACGACGACGCCCAGGTGGAGATCCACCGGGTCGTGGTGGGGCCCATGGACAACAACGTCTTCGTGGTGCGATGCCGGCAGACGGGTGACGCCGTACTGGTGGACGCCGCCAACGAGGCCGAGCGCGTCCTCGAGCTGTGCCGATCGCTCGGTGTGCGCACCGTGCTCGAGACCCATGGGCACTGGGACCACATCCAGGCGGTGCCGGCGGTGCGGGAGGCCGGGCTCAGCGTGGGCGTGGCGGCGGGCGACGCTGCCATGCTCCCCGCCTACGACTACCTCATCGAGGACCAGGCCGTGATCGAGGTCGGCCGGCTGCGTCTCCACGCGCTGCACACCCCGGGGCACACCCCGGGCTCCACGTGCTTCGACCTCGAGGGGTCACCCGTGCTGCTGTCGGGGGACACCCTGTTCCCGGGCGGACCCGGCAACACCGCGACCGACCTCGGGGACTTCCCGACCATCATCTCCTCGATCGAGCACCGCCTCTTCACCATGCCCCCCGAGACGATCGTCATGCCCGGGCACGGGGCGGACACGACCATCGGCGAGGAGCGGCCTCATCTGCAGGAGTGGGCGGACCGGGGCTGGTAGCCCCGGATCGAACCGCTCACCTCCCAGGGGTACCCTCGGCCCATGGACACCCTCGCCGCCATCGCCACGCGCCGTTCGGTCAACCGGCTCGAGCCACCCGGGCCCAAGGAGGACCATCTGACGGCCATCCTCGAGGCGGCCGCGTCGGCCCCCGACCACGAGGAGCTGCGCCCGTGGCGGTTCATCGTCCTGGCGGGAGAGGCCAAGGCGGCGTTCGGCGACGTGCTGGCCGAGGCCTACGAGGCCCGCTGCCGGGCCGACGGCGAGGAGCCGACCGACGGGCAGGTGCGCAAGGAACGCAACAAGCTGGAGCGGGCGCCGCTGGTGGTCGTGGTGGCCGCCTCGGTGGTCGACCACTCCCGGGTGCCCCGGGTCGAGCAGGTCTCCTCGACCGCCGCGGCCGCCCAGAACGCCCTGGTGGCGGCGACCGCGCTCGGCTACGGCTCGATGTGGCGGACCGGCGACGCCGCCTACGACCCCACCGTCAAGGCCGCCCTGGGCCTGCAGGCCGGTGACGCCGTGGTGGGCTTCCTCTACCTCGGCACCACCACCCAGGCCCCCGAGGCCTCCGGGCCCCGGGCCGAGCTCGGGAGCCTGGTCCGCCACTGGCAGCCCGCCTGAGGGTCCCCGCTAGGGTGGCACGGTCCCCTCGGCCACCTCGGCCGAGGTTTCCCCTACAGCGGTAGTGCTAATACACTCAAAGCGTGAGCTCCGAGCCGACGCCGCTGTTCGAGATCCGCGACCTCCACGTGGCCGTGGCCGACGAGGAGATCCTGACGGGGGTCGACCTCGCCGTCAACCAGGGTGAGATCCACGCCCTGATGGGCCCCAACGGATCGGGAAAGTCGACCCTCGCCAACACCCTGCTGGGCGCCCCGGACTACGAGGTCACCAGGGGCCAGCTCCTCCTGCGGGGGGAGGACGTCACCGGCTGGGCACCCGACGCCCGGGGGAAGGCCGGCCTCTTCCTGGCGTTCCAGTACCCCGAGGAGATCCCCGGGGTGCCGGTGATCCAGTTCCTCCGCCAGGCCCTCTCCGCCCGCAGGGGGATGGAGCTGTCGGTGCTCGAGCTCCGGCTGTCGATCATGGAGTGGATGGAGCGCCTGGGCATGGACCCCTCCTTCGCGGAGCGTTACCTGAACGAGGGGTTCTCCGGGGGAGAGAAGAAGCGCAACGAGATCCTCCAGATGGCGCTCCTCGAGCCCGACGTGGCGGTCCTGGACGAGACCGACTCGGGGCTGGACATCGATGCGCTGCGCGTGGTGGCGCGGGGGGTCCAGGAGGTCCGCCAGACCCGTCCGGAGCTGGGTGTCTTGTTGATCACCCACTACCAGCGGATCCTCGAGGAGCTCACCCCGGACCGTGTCCACCTCATGATCGGCGGGCGGGTGGTGGACTCTGGCGGACCAGAGCTGGCCAGGCGCCTGGAGACCGAGGGTTACGAGGCATGGCGGGCCTAGCAGACGTGGCGGGGGGGACGGGGCCGCCGGGCACCGGCGGCGTCCCGGCCGGGCGCCTCGACGTGGCCCGGCTGAAGGCCGACTTCCCCACCCTGGCCCGGACGGCCCACGGCCGTCGCCTCGTCTTCCTGGACTCGGCGGCGTCGTCCCAGCGTCCCCGCGCCGTCCTCGAGGCGATGGACGACTACTACGAGGCCACCCACGCCAACGTGCACCGGGGGGTCTACGCCCTCGCCGAGGAGGCGACCCGCCGGTTCGAGGAGGCCAGGGCCAAGGTGGCCCGCTTCGTGGGCGCCGGCGGCCCAGGGGAGATCGTGTTCACCAAGAACGTGACCGAGGCCATCAATCTGGTGGCCCACGCCTGGGGACGGCGTCACCTGGGCCCCGGGGACGCGGTCCTGCTCACCGAGATGGAGCACCACGCCAACCTGGTGCCCTGGCTCATGCTGGCCGAGGAGCGGGGGGTCGAGCTCCGCTACCTGCCCGTCGGCGAGGACTACCGCCTGGACCTGTCCGACCTGGACCGGCTCCTCGAGGGCGTGAAGCTGGTCGGGGTCACCCTGGTCTCCAACGTGCTGGGCACGATCAACCCCGTGGCCAGGATCGCCGAGGCGGCCCACGCCGCGGGGGCGGTCGTGCTGGTCGACGGGGCCCAAGCCATGCCCCACCTGCCGACCGACGTGGGCCGCCTCCAGGGCGACTTCGTCGGGTTCACCGGACACAAGATGCTCGGGCCAACCGGGATCGGCTGCCTGTGGGCCCGGCCGGAGCTGCTCGAGGAGATGCCCCCCTTCCTCGGGGGTGGGGAGATGATCCGCGACGTCCGCCTGGACGGCTTCACGACCAACGAGGTGCCCTGGAAGTTCGAGGCGGGGACGCCGCCCATCGCCGAGGCGGTGGGCCTCGGCGCCGCCGTCGACTACCTGTCGGCGATCGGGATGGAGGCCGTGCGGGCCCACGAGGCGGCCCTCACCGCCTACGCCCTCGACAGCCTGCGCGAACGCTACGGCGACGAGGTGACGATCTTCGGTCCGACCGAGGTCGCCGACCGTGGCGGGGTGATCTCCCTCTCCTACCGCGACATCCATCCCCACGACCTGGCCCAGGTCCTGGACCAGGCCGGCGTGTGCGTCAGGGCCGGCCACCACTGCGCCAAGCCCCTGATGCGCCGCCTGGGGGTACCCTCGACGGCCCGGGCCTCCCTCTACCTGTACAACGACGAGGACGACGTCGACGCCCTGGCCGAGGGCCTCGCCGATGCCGGCAAGCTGTTCCTCTAGCGTCGGTACCGCAAGCCTGGCCAACCGCGTTCTCGGCGTCCCAAGGAGCACCCATGTCCGGTCTTGAGGACCTCTACCGGGAGATCATCCTCGACCACTACCGCCACCCGCGGAACCGGGGTGAGCTGGAGAGCCCACCGGCGGTGCGGGTCGAGAGCTTCAACCCCCTCTGCGGCGACGAGATCGTGGTCTATCTGGACCTCCAGGGCGACCGCCTGGCCGACGTCAAGGTCGCCGGCCAGGGGTGCTCGATCAGCCAGTCGTCGGCCTCGATGATGTCGGACGCGGTCAAGGGGCGCACCGTCGAGGAGGTCCGGTCGCTCATCTCCACGTTCAAGGCCATGATGTCGGTCCACGAGGCCCGCCTTGACGCTCCCGAGGACGACGGGGCCGAGGGCGACGGGGCCGAGGGCGACGGCCCCGGCACCGGCGAGGTTCGCGAGTTGGGCGACCTGTCGGCGCTCCAGGGGGTTGTCAAGTTCCCCGTGCGTATCAAGTGCGCCACCCTGTCCTGGAACGCCCTGGCCCAGGGCCTGGACGAGGCGGGCACGATGCCTGACGACCAGTAGGGTCGGCCGGGTCCGCGACCACCGGTCCGAGGGGAGACGTGATGAAGGTCGTCGTCGATTTCGACCTGTGCCAGAGCAACGCCCTGTGCATGGGCATCGCCCCTGAGGTGTTCGAGGTGCGCGATGACGGGTTCCTCTACCTGCTGGACGACCGCCCGGGCGAGGAGCAGCGGAGCAACGTCGAGGAGGCGGTCCGTACCTGCCCCACCCAGGCCATCTCGATCGAGGAGGACTGAGCAGGCACCCCTCCGGACCCACCGCCGGAGCCGGGTGGCCGACGCGGGAGGTGTCGACGGTGACCAACGCAACCCGCCTGTCCAACATCGTGGTGGTGGGGGCGTCGCTGGCCGGGGCCAGGGCGGCCGCGGCGCTGCGCCGGGAGGGCTACCAGGGACGGCTCACCATGGTCGGGGCCGAGCCCCACCCCCCCTACCAGCGCCCGCCCCTGTCCAAGCAGTTCCTGGGGGGGGCCTGGGACCGGGCCAGGGTGGACCTCTCCTGGGACGGGGACCTGGAGGCGGACCTCCGCCTGGGCACCCGGGCCACGGGGGTCGACCTCGACCGGCGCCGGCTGTTCCTGGAACGCCAGAACAGCGAGGAGGAACTGGCCTTCGACGGGCTGGTGGTGGCCACCGGCGCCGAGCCCCGTCCCCTGCCCGGTCCCCAGCCCGCCGGCCTGCACCTGCTGCGGACCATCGACGACTGCGTCGCCATCAAGGAGGCCCTGGCCGAGGCGCACCGGGTGGTCGTGGTGGGCGCCGGCTTCATCGGCTCGGAGGTGGCGGCCACCTGCCGCACCATGGGCCACGACGTGGCCGTGGTCGAGCCGCTCGCCACCCCCCTGGCCGGTGTCCTCGGCGAGGAGATGGGCGAGGTGGTGGCCGACCTCCATCGCGCCCACGGGACCCGCCTGCACCTGGGCAGGATGGTGCGACGGGTGGCCGGGGCACGCCGGGTGGAGGGGGTCCGCCTGGACGACGACACCACGCTCCCCTCCGAGCTCGTGGTGGTGGGCCTCGGCGTCCGCCCCGCGGTGGACTGGCTGGAGGGCTCCGGGGTGACCCTCGACGACGGGGTGGTGTGCGACGAGACCTGCGCGGCGGTGGGCGTCCCGGACGTGGTGGCGGCCGGGGACGTGGCCCGCTGGCACCATCCCCGGTACGGGTCGGTCCGCCTCGAGCACTGGGACAACGCCATCCCCCAGGCCGAGCACGCCGCCCGGACCCTCCTGCTGGGCCCGGAGGAGGCGGGGGCCTTCGACCCGCTGCCCTTCTTCTGGTCCGACCAGTACGAGGTGAAGTTCCAGTTCCTCGGCCTCCCCCGACCCGACGACGAGGTGGCCGTGGTGGAGGGCGACGCCGCCGAGGGCCGCTTCGCCGCCGCCTACGGGCGGGACGGGCGGACGGTCGGGGCCCTCCTGGCCAACCGGATGCACCGCCTCCCGTTCTGGCGTCGGGCGGTGGCCGACGGGGTCCCCTTCCCCCCGACCCCGGGCTGACCCGCCGGGGGCGCCGGCCTCAGGACGGGGGCGCCACCGGGGCTTCGCTGGGCGCGGGCGACACGGCCGCCGGCACCGTCACCTGGAATTCGATCTCGGGAATCTGCTGGGGCGGCGGCCGCATCCCCAGGAGGCGGAGGAGCCCGGTGCCCCCGAAGGTCACGATCAGGTTGGCCACCAGGGGCGGGATGCCGAGGAACAGGGTGGTGTGCCCGAGGAAGGCGAAGCTGTAGAAGGACGTCTTGAACCCCACGGCGAACAGCAGGTAGGTGCTCCAGGCGATGCCCACCGCCCACCCGGCGATGGTCGCCCGGCGGTCGAGCCACCCACACCACACCGCCAGGAACACCGCCGGCAGGGTCTGGAGGATCCAGGCGCCGCCGCCGGTCTGGAAGTACAGGACGTACTGGGTGGTGACCCCCAGAATGAACCCCAGGGCCCCGAACTTGATGATCGCCGAGACCACCCGGGCCACCAGCCCCTCCTCCCGGGCGGTGGCCCGGGGCCGGATGAACTCCCGCCAGATGTTGCGGCTGAACAGGTTGGCGGCGCTCACCGACATGATGGCGGCGGGCACCAGGGCGCCGATGCTCACCGCGGCGAAGGCGAAGCCGGCGAAGGGTCCGGGGAAGAACCGCTCGAATAGGGCCGGCACGATCCCGCTCTTGCCGTAGGGCCCGTTGGCGTGGATCCCGGCGGCGATGGCGAAGTACCCGAGCAGGGCGATCAGGCCGAGGAGGATCGAGTAGACGGGCAGGTACGCGGCATTGCGCTCCACGGCCCGCTTGCTGGAGGCGCTGTAGGTGCCGGTGATGGCGTGGGGATAGAGGAACAGGAACAGCGCCGATCCCAGCGCCAGGCTGGAGTAGCCGGCGAAGTCCTTGGTCGGCAGCACCAGCTTGGCCGTGGGCACGTGAGCGAAGATGTGGGCGTAGCCCCCGAGGCGGAGGGGCAGGTAGATCACCGCCACCAGGACCGTGATCCAGATGAGGGTGTCCTTGATGGCGGCGATCAGGGTCGGGGCCCGGAGCCCGCTCACCGCGGTGAAGGCCACCAGGACGGCGAAGGCAATGGTGAGGGAGGCGTCCACCGGGATGCCCATCTCGGCGATGCACACCTCGATGCCGTAGATCTGCAGTGAGATGTAGGGGATGATGGCCACGATCCCGGTGATCGCCACCAGCACGGCCAGCAGCGGGCTCTGGAACCGCTCCTTCACGAAGTCCGAGATGGTCAGGTGCCCCCGGTTGCGGGCCACCTGCCACAGCCTGGGCATGACCAGGTAGATGATCGGGAACACCACGATCGTGAAGGGCAGGGCGAAGAGCCCGAGGGCACCCTTGCCGAACACCAGGGCGGGGACGGCGATGAACGTGTAGGCCGTGTAGAGGTCGCCGCCCAGCAGGTACCAGGTGACGAAGGTCCCGAAGCGCCGCCCACCCAGCCCCCACTCCGTCAGGTCCCCCAGGTCCCCCCGACGCCACCGCGCGGCACCGAAGCCGACCACGGTGATGCCGAGGAACAAGATGGTGAAGACCGTGAGCTGGCTGGCCTTGATGGTGGCGAGCATCACCGGGCCACCCCCTCAGCGCCGGCGGGGCGGTCCCGGCGGAGCCGGTAGACGATCGCCATGATCACCCCGGTCACCACCACCCAGGACAGCAGGTACCAGTCGAAGAACGGCAGGCCACCGGCCGAGGGGCTGACGGAATTGTAGAAGGGGGGGTAGAGCGTGCCGATGAAGGGCAGCAGGAGGAGCCACAACGACCAGTTGTTGTTGCGCCTGGGTCGATCAGTCGTCGTCTGCATCCCGCCTCCTGCCACCAGGGCCGCCCCCCCGTGGTCAAGGGGAGATCTTCGCGATCCCCGGGCCCGGTTGTCAATGCCCACTGCATTGCGTGCTGGTGGCGGCCGGTCGGGTCAGATCGTCACCGGAGCGCAACAAGGCCGTGGTGACGTCGTCGGAGAGAGGGGGGACAATGGTCGACGTCCAGCAGTCGCCACCCGAAACGGAGGGACCAGGGGTGGAGATCCCCGTTGCCGCCACCGTCGGCGCCCCGGTGTGCCGGCCCGAGGAGCGCCTGCCCCGGTTGGTGCCTCTCGGCGCCGGCCCTCCCCCGCCCCGCTGGCCCACCCGCCGGCCGTGGTCGCCGACCCCGCCGGGGCGTCCTCCTTCGACCCGGCCGGCCCGGTGGACGGCATCTGGTGGACCCCGGTGGCGGGCGGCCAGGTGACGGTCCGGCCCAGCCGGGTGCCCCTCCCCTGGCGGCACCAGACCGCGGGGGTCGACCGGACCCCACCCGTGGTGTGCGCCGAGGAGGAGGTCGCAGCGGGCCGGCCCCGTGGGCCCCACCCCGTGCCCGACGGTGTCCGGGCCCGCTGAGCGCCGGGCCCCGCCCGGCGGGCGGCGGCGGCTCGCACCCGGCCTGGTGGTGGTGTTCCTGCCCCTCGTCGCCGCCGCCTGTGGGGTGCCAACCCAGGCGGGTCCCCGGACGATCCCGACCAAGCAGGTCCCGTTCCAGTTGCTCAACCCCTCGGCCGGCCACGCGCCGACGTCGCCCACCCCGACGAGCCCCGGACCGGGCCGGCTCACCTACACGCGGATCTACCTGGTCAACGCGAACCAGAAGCTGTACGGGTTCAGCGTGGTCCTCCCGGCCCCCCTCACGGTGCACAAGGCGGTGGACAACCTGCTGGCCAGCCCGACCAAGCAGCAGACCGACGCCGGCCTCACCAGCGACATCTCCGACCACGCCCGACTCCGCTCGGTCCAGCGCCACGGCGCGGTGGTCAACCTGGACTTCACACCGGGGATCGCCACCGCCGCCGGCGGGAACCAGGCCCTGGCGATCGCCCAGATCGTGTTCACGGCCACCTACGTCCCCGGGGTCAACGCTGTCACCATCTCCCTGCAGGGCAAGCCGGTCGAAGTGCCCGTGGGCAAGAACGGCGTGCTGGTGAAGCGCCCCGTCTCCCGCGCGGACTATCCAACCCTCGGTCCCGGATGATCCCGGCGCGTTCCTCACCACCCCCGTGGGGGAGCCAAACTGGCGGGATGGCCAACCGCATCCTCATCCTGGAGGACGATGAGCGGGTCCGGGCCTCGGTCCGCCTCGCCCTGGAGGACGAGGGCTACCAGGTGGTCGAGACGGCCACCGCCGAGGAGGCACTCGAGGCCTTCGAGTCCCGCGCCCCCCACCTGGTCCTCGTCGACCTGATGCTCCCGGGGATGGACGGCTTCGAGTGCTGCCGGGCCCTGCGCCGGATGAGCCCGGTGCCCATCATCATCATCACCGCCAGGACCGACACCCACGACGTCGTGGCCGGGCTCGAGGCCGGGGCCGACGACTACGTGACCAAGCCCTTCGTCGCCAAGGAACTGGCCGCCCGCATCCGGGCCCTCCTTCGGCGGGTCCGCACCGGCCCGCTCCCCTCCAAGGGGATCGTCGTCGGGGAACTGGAGATCGAGCCAGAGGCCGGGGTGGTCCGGCGGTCGGACACCGAGGTCCACCTCACCCGCACCGAGTTCCTCCTGCTCTGCGAGCTGGCCGGCAGCCCGGGTCGGATCTTCAGCCGGGAACAGCTCCTCGAGCAGGTCTGGGGCTACGACTACTTCGGGGACAGCCGGCTGGTCGACGTCCACATCCGCCGCCTGCGGACCAAGGTGGAGCCCAACCCCAACAACCCGACCCACGTGGTGACCGTCAGAGGGTTGGGCTACAAGCTCCAGGCGGACTGAACGGACGGTGAGGGCCCTGGGTCCCACCTGGCTCCACCGACCCCCTCGCCGCCTCGGGCTCCGGGCCCGGGTCACCACGGCCTTCACCCTCTCCGCCCTGGTCCTGTCGGTCATCCTGGCCACCATCACCTACACGGCCACCCGCTCGGCGATCCTCCGCAGCGAGGCAGCCGCCGCCCGGCGCCAGACCTACGTGAACGCCTCCTTCCTGCGGCGGGCCCTCCCCAACAGCCATCAGCCCTCCCAGCTGCTGAGCACCCTGGGGACCAACGCCTCGACCTCCATCCTCTCCTACCAGGGGGCCTGGCACGCCTACCCCCTGCTGGTCCAGCGCACCCTGCCCGGGAGCCTCCGGCGCCAGGTCCTCGGCGGCGATGCCGCCGAGCAGTACTTCGTCCTCCCCGACGGCCACCCGGCGCTCGGGGTGGGGGTCCCCATCGCCGCCGACCAGGCCTCCTACTTCGAGATCTTCGATCTCCAGACCGTGGGCCACACCCTCGGCATCCTGGCCCTGGCGGTGGCGGCGGCGGCAGCCGCCACCACCCTGCTCGGGGCCGCCGCCGGGGGCGAGCTCTCCAGGCGGGCCCTGGCGCCCCTGGCCAAGACGGCCCGGGTGGCCGAGGAGATCGCCGGTGGCCGCCTGGAAACCCGCCTGGTCGCCGACGAGGACGTCGATCTGCACCCCCTCGCGGAGTCGTTCAACACCATGGTGGACGCCCTCGAGCAGCGGATCCGCCGCGACGCGC
>DASQQH010000490.1:0-5514 GCA_035643555.1 Acidimicrobiales bacterium
CGGCCCTGCACCGTCGCCCCCTGGCCATCGGTCCCTACCCGGTGGCGACAGAGCTGGCGGCCTTGGGGTTCGGGTGGTTTTCCGCCCGGGACGCGGGGGCCGTGGCCGGGTGGCTGGACCGACCGGCGCGGGGGCTCCTCGACCGCAACCGGGCCCTGGCGGTCCGCCACTTCTCCCTGGCCGACCTGCCCGCCAAGGTCGCCCAGGTCCTGGAGGGCTGCCGGGGTGTTGGCCCCCGGGAGTGATTACCGTAGGAAGGGCATGGCCACCACCGACGCCACTGAACGGGCCGTCCGGCTGCCCGCCCCCCTACGGCGCCGCCAGCTGCTCGACACCGCCCTCGTGGCCTTCGCCGACCGCAGCTTCCACACCGTCTCCATGGACGAGGTGGCCGAGGCCGCCGGGGTGACCAAGCCCGTGCTCTACCAGCATTTCGGGTCCAAGCGGGCGCTCTACCTGGAGCTGCTCGAGGACGTGGGGGCCCGCCTCAGCCAGGCGATCACCGAGGCCACCCTCGCCGCCAGCGGACCCCACGGGCGAGTGGAGGCCGGGTTCCGCGCCTACTTCCAGTTCGTCCAGGCCCAGGAGGCCGCCTTCCGGCTCCTGTTCGGCGGCGGGGCCCGGCGGGACCGCGAGTTCCGCCAGGCCGTCCGGGAGGTGGAGAACGGCATCGCCAGCACGGTCGCCGCCCAGATCGACGCCGACATCGACGACGACCACCGCCGCCTGCTGGCCCACGGGGTGGTGGGCCTGGCCGAGAGCACCTGCCGCCACTGGCTGGGCTCGGTGCCCCGCCATCCGAGCCCTGACGTGCTGGCCAAGCGGATCGGCGACATGGCGTGGGCAGGCCTCAGAGGGGTCCACCGGGACTGAGCCGTCAACCCCGGAAGCATTCGACCGCGAGGAAGGGTGACATCGTGCTCGAGCAGTTGCTGCCACAGGCCCTCGTCCGAGGACTGCGCGTCGGTCAGACGGTCCTGGGTTCCGGCTATCTCCAGGCGGTCCGGCCCGACCGGACGCCTGCCCTGGCCGCCGACCTGCTGCGATGGGGTCTGTCACCGACCGCCGGCTGGGCCCTGGCCGCCCACACCGAGCCCGGCCGGGTGGCCCTGATCGACGACCGGGGGGCCCTGACCTACGGCGAGATCCACCGACGGACCAACGCCCTCGCCCGCACCTGGGCCGAGCGGGGGGTGAGCCCCGACGCCGGGGTCGCCGTCCTCTGTCACAACCACCGGGGCTTCGTCGAGGCGACCATCGCCGCCGCCAAGCTGGGCGCCCGGGTGCTGTTCCTCAACACGGGCTTCGCTCCCCCACAGCTGGCGGACGTCGTCAGCCGGGAGCAGCCTGGGGTCCTGGTCTACGACCACGGCCTGAGCGACGTGGTCCTGCCGGCGGTGTCCAGCTGCCAGCGCTACGTGGCCTGGGTGGACGATGGCCAGCCCACGACCGACCCCTCCCTGGAGGAGGTGATCGAGGCGGGGGATCCGGCCGAGGTCCCGGCCCCCCGGGGCACGGTGCGCTTCGTGATCCTCACCTCGGGCACCACCGGGGCTCCCCGGGGGGCCCAGCGGGGGGGCACCAACGGCATCGACGCCGCCGACTCGGTCCTCTCGAAGGTGCCGATCAAAGCCGGCGGCACCACGGTCATCTGCCCGCCCCTGTTCCACGCCTGGGGGCTGTTCCACCTGGCCACCGGCCTCGCCCTCCGCTCCACCCTCGTGGTCCGCTCGCGCTTCGACCCGGACGTGGCCCTGGCCGACGTGGCGCGGCACCGGGCCAGCACCCTGGTGGTGGTCCCGGTGATGCTCCAGCGCCTCCTCGACCTGGGGACGGAGCGCCTCAGCCGCTACCAGCCCTTCCACCTGCGGGCCATCGTCTCCAGCGGCTCGGCCCTGCCCGCCCCCCTCGCCACCCGGACCATGGCGACCTTCGGTGACGTCCTGTACAACGTCTACGGCTCGACCGAGGTGGCCTGGGCGTCGATCGCCACACCCCAGGACCTCCGGACAGCGCCGGGCACCGCGGGGCGCCCGCCCCGGGGGACGATCGTGCGCCTCTACGACGACACCGGCGAGGTGGTAGCCGAGCCGAACCGGACGGGCCGGGTCTTCGTTGGCAGCCGGTTGCAGTTCGAGGGCTACACCGGGGGCGACACCAAGCAGGTGGTCGACGGGCTGATGGCAACCGGCGATGTCGGGCACTTCGACGACGCCGGCCTGCTCTGGATCGACGGCCGCGACGACGAGATGATCGTCTCGGGGGGCGAGAACGTGTTCCCGGCGGAGGTCGAGACGCTCCTGGCCGGCCACCCCGACGTGGCGGAGGCGGCGGCGGTGGGGGTCTCCGACGAGCAGTACGGACAGCGGCTGGCCGCCTTCGTCGTGGTCCGCCCCGGCTCCCGGCTCTCCGAGGACCAGCTGAAGGAGTACGTCCGGGCCAACCTCGCCCGCTACAAGGTTCCCCGCCAGGTCACCTTTCTCGACGCCCTCCCCCGCAATCAGACGGGGAAGGTCCTCAAGCGGGAGTTGGCGAGCGGGGAGGAGGGTGCCCGCCAGCGCGGGGGCGCCGGGGACGGCGCCCCGGTTTGACCCGAACGCCGGGCCCAGAGGTGTGGCCTCCGACCCCCGGGGACGGACCCACGGCGGCGCTGGGCTTCCGGAGCGTGAGCTCCCCGCTGTCCCCGGGCCCTGCCGGGGTGGTCCGGCAGGGCCCGGGGACCTGGTGCTCGGGTAGGCTCCTGACCCGGTGAACCCACCGGTCATCGGCATCTCCGCGTACCGGGAAGCTGCCCGATGGGGAGCATGGGAGCGGCTGGCCGTGCTCGCCCCGGCCAGCTATCCGGACCAGATCCTCGACGCGGGGGGCGTGCCGGTGGTGCTCCCGCCCGCCCCCGAGTGTGCGCGGGCGGTGGTGGAACGCCTGGACGGCCTGGTGCTCACCGGCGGTCCCGACCTGGACCCCGCCCGCTATGGCGCCCAGCCCCACCCCCGCGCCGACGTGCCCCGCGGTGACCGGGACGAGGCCGAGCTGGCCCTCCTCGAGGCGGCGACGGTCCGAGGGCTCCCGGTCCTCGGCATCTGCCGGGGCATCCAGCTCGTCAACGTGGCCCGCGGGGGTACCCTGCACCAGCACCTTCCCGACGTCGTCGGGCACGAGGGCCACGCCCCGGTCCCCCGGTCCTATGGTCGCCACGCCGTCCGCATCGACGGGCACAGCCGCCTGGCGGACGCCATGGGCGGCGGGCCCGCGGTCGTCCCCACCCACCACCACCAGGGCATCGACCACCTGGGCCGGGACCTGGTGGCGACGGCGTGGGCCGAGGACGGGACCATCGAGGCGGTGGAGGACCCAGGCCACCACTTCCTCTTGGCGGTGCAGTGGCACCCCGAGGTGGGCGACGACCCCTCCCTGTTCCGGGCGTTCCTGGCCGCCGCGCACCGCAGGGCCCGGGTGGCCTGAGCAGCCTATGACGGCGACGTCAAATGGCCTGTGGACGGCCGGGAGGACGCGCCGGGCTGACCCGGGGTCGCCCGGGCTGGGTCAACTCGGGGGAGGAAGTGATCGCCAGCGGCGAGTGCGGAAGGCCCCGCCCACCTCGGTGCTCGACCTAGCGGGCAACCGGGTTCTGCCCAACAGCCCTCATCCGAGCTTTGAGGTGGAGGTGGGCGGGGCGCCCCTGCTCAGGCACGGGTTCTACCCAAGGGTGAGTCGGGATCTGCCCCGCCCCCGCCAGCATGGCAGGAGATGTCCTACGCGGCCACCTCCTCCCTGGTCGCCCCAGAGGCGGTGGCTGGGTCCCAGGCCACCCTGGCCGTGACGACCACATAGAGCTGGCGCAGCAGGGACCCCGCCAGGGCCGCCCGGGCCTGGGCGGGGGTGAGCGGGTTGGCCGACCGGGTGGTGAGGTGGGCGTAGCGGGCCCGATAGACGCTGTTGTGGGGAAGGGCCCCCCAGATGGCCCGCCATGCAGCGGTGCGAAGGTTCGGGCGTCCCCGCCCCGACACCGTCGTCTGGCCCCGGTAGGCCCCCGACTCGTTCGCCCTCGGGCACAGCCCGGCGTGTTTCACCCAGGTCCGTGCGCAGTCGTAGCGGGCGGGGTCCCCGGTCTCGGCGAGGATGGCAGCCGCCCCCGGCGCCGAGAGGCCGGGGATGGTGGTAACCCAGGGGGTGAGTCCCAGGTCATCCAGGGTGGCCACCATGGCGGCCTCCACCTCCACCAGGGCATCGAGGGCCCGGGCCCAGTCCGACAGGGCAAAGGACGCCCGCTCACAGGCCGCCTCGGCCTCCCACTCCAGGCCCCCTGGGTCCCAGGCTGCGGCGTAGATGGCCCGGGCGATGCGCAGGTTGCGGCGCTTGGCGCCCCAGCGGGGGACCTCGGCGCCCACAGCGGCGAGGAAGGCCTCCTCGTCCATGGCCCGGACCACCGCCGGATCCGCCTGGCAGGCAGCCATGGCCGCCCGCCAGGTGGTGGACCCGAGGGGCTTGGCAGCGGCCCCGAGCGCCGCCGGCCAGCCACAGGCCAGCAGGTCTCTCAAGGCCTGGCGGGCCGCAGTGGCCTGGGTGACAAGGCCCGCCCGGCGTTGGCCCAGGTGGCGAAGCCGGGCCCATCCTCCCTCCTCGGCGACGGGCACGTAGCAGCGCAACTCGGCCGCCAGGCGGGAGATGATGGTGGCGTCCCTCGGATCGGAGCGGTCCTTGGTGAAGTCCTCTCCCTCCCTCGCCCGGTGGACCAGGAGGGGCTGGACACAGACCATCCCCACCCCGGCCTCCCGGGCCACCTGGAGGACGGGCTTCCAGCGGTGCCCCGTCGGCTCGCAGGCCAGCACCACGCCCCCGAACCCGGCGGCTCGGGCGACGGGCTCTGCCCAGGCCAGGATGTCTGCTGCCACCCAGGCAGACCCGGCGAAGGACCTCTTCCCGAGGACCCTCGAGTCGTGGTCGGCCACCACCGCCACCTGGCGGGCGTCGGCCAGGTCGATGCCCACGATGGCGAGGTCCCTTGCCACCACCTCCCGCAGTCGTGCCAGCTTCTCGTTGCGGCGGCGGTCGCCGCGGCTCAGACGGTGGTGGCGCGTACGGTTGGACACGGCTCCTCCTCGTCGCCTCGGGGTCTCTTTCCGGATACGCACCGTGGCCGGGGAGGAGCCGCTTCCTCAAGGGCGGGGACCGGGATCCACAAGGAACCGGGGTTATCCACCCCCTTCCCCCGCGCCCCCATCCCCAGGGACTACTACTGCTCCTCCACAGCCCTACGGGCTACGAGGAGTTACTAGGGCGCGTCAGCGCCCGACGAAGTCGGCCTTGCCCGGTCCCCGCTCGAGGAACGACCGGATCCCGATACTGGCGTCCTCGGTGCCGAAGGCCTCGGCGAACAGCCGGCGCTCGGCCCGGCGGAAGGCCGGGTCCCTGGTGGGCCACACGATGAGGGCTGGCCGGTCGGCCAGGGCCCCCAGACCCCGCTCGACCTCGGCCAGGAACGCCCGGCTGGCGATGAGCTCCCGGGGGAACACC
>DASQQH010000491.1:0-5657 GCA_035643555.1 Acidimicrobiales bacterium
CCGGGTTCGCGTCACCGGCTGGGCCGGCCGGTATCCTCCCGGTGTGCCCGCCTCACCGAGGGCCCTCGGACGCCACCGTTGGGTCGCCACCACCACCGGGGATGGCCACCGCGGACGATGACCGACGGCCCTGGTACCGAGGGCGGCACCGGGGAACCCCGGGTGGTCGACGTGCCCACCCGGATGGGGATGCACGAGCTGGCGGTGGTGGTCGGGCGCTACGCCTGGGTCGAGCAGCGCCTGTTCGAGATCCTCGGGTCATGGGTTCCCCAGGTGCGCTCGCCGGCGATCAAGCTCGTCCTCTCGGCGCACGCCGACCATCACGCCTGGCACGCCCGCCTGTGGCAGGAACGCCTCCCCGTCCTGCCCGGACGGCGTCCCGAGGAGCTGGTGGCTCCTCCGAGTCCTGGCGTGGCGGCGGCGCTGAGTGACCTGGGGAGCCCCTGGGCGGGGCCCGAGGAGGCGCCCGCGCGACTGGTGGGGGCCTACCGGGTCTTCGCGCCGCGGCTGGTGACCCGGTATTCTCTCCACCTCAAGTCGACATCGAGGGTTTCGGACGGCCCCGTCGCCCGCGGGCTGCAGCTGGCCCTGGCGGACGAGGAGCGCGCCTGGCGGGAAGGGGAGACCCTGGTGCAGTCCCTGCTCACGGCGGGTCCCATGGTGCAAGCGGCGACGGCCCGACAGGGCGAGCTGGAGGCCCGCCTGGTCCAGGCCGGAGGACTCCTCGGGAGCTCGGCCGGTTGATGAGCAGAAAGCCTTGACGCTCTCGGTACGCTAGCCACCGGAGACGACTCCCGCCCCTCGTGCGGGGGAGGGCCCCGTCGAGGCTGGGACTGTCTTGGGTGGGGACGAGAGCTGCAAAGAAGGGTGTCATGGCCTTGGCCAAGGAGCGAGTGGAGCGGGACGAAGAGGATCTCGTCCGCCTGTACTTGACCGACATCGGGCAGTACCCGTTGTTGACGAAGGATGACGAGGTCCAGCTGGCCCAGGCGATCGAGGCCGGCTACGCCGCTCAGCGGGAGCTCGAGGAGGCCAAGGCCACCAGCAAGGAACTGTCCGTGTCCCGCAAGCGTGAGCTGCGGCGCTCGGTCCGCTCGGGTGACAACGCCCAGCAGACCTTCGTCCAGTCCAACCTGCGCCTGGTGGTGTCGATCGCCAAGAAGTACCAGGCCTCCGGCCTGCCCCTCCTGGACCTGATCCAGGAGGGGAACCTGGGGCTCATGCACGCCGTGGAGAAGTTCGACTGGCGGAAGGGCTTCAAGTTCTCCACCTACGCCACCTGGTGGATTCGCCAGGCCATCACCAGGGGGATCGCCAACACCGGTCGAACCATCCGCCTTCCGGTCCACGCGGGGGACACCCTGGCCCGGGTGCAGAAGGCCCAGGCTCGCCTGGAGCTGAAGCTGGGGCGGCCCGCCACCCTGGCCGAGCTGGGCGCCGAGGTGGAGATGCCCGAGGACAAGCTGATCGAGGCGCTGCGCTTCCGTGCCGAGCCCCTCTCGCTGTCCGAGCCGTTGCGCGAGGACGGGGACGCCGAGCTGGGTGACGTGGTCGAGGACCGCTCAGCGGAGTCGCCCTTCGAGGTGGCGGCCACCTCCCTGCTCCCGGTGGAGATCGGGCGGCTGCTCGCCCCCCTGGACGAGCGGGAGCGGGAGATCCTGCGGCTGCGGTTCGGCCTCGACCGGGGGGAGCCCCGGACCCTGGAGGAGGTGGGGGAGCACTTCAACCTGACCCGGGAGCGCATCCGCCAGATCGAGGCCCGGGCCATGTCCAAGCTCCGCCACCCGTCGAGCGACACCGGCGCCCGGGATCTGCTGACCGTCTGAGCCGCCCTCGGGCCGGGCCTCCGGCCCGACGTGGCGACCCTCAGCGGAGGTGGACGGGAATCGAACCCGCCGGACGGGGATCACCCGTCCCACCCGCTTTGAAGGCGGGGGAGCCCACCAGGAACCCGGACACCTCCGGTGCCACCCTACCGGGCCGCGCCCGGGAGGTGACGGGAGAGGGTGGCACCCGCCTGCGCTAGGGTTGCTGCCCATGAAGAAGCTGATCCTGCTGGGGTTGCTCGCGGTCGTCGGCGCTGTCGCCGTGCGGAGGCTGCGGGCCAGCTGAGCGACCTGACGGTCCCGAGCAGCCGGCGTCCCGCCACCACCGCCCCCAGCCCCACCGCCGCGACGCCCACCGCCGCCGCCGGTCGGCTCTGGCTCGCCACCCGGGTGCGCAGGGGCACGGGGTGCACGAACTGGCGGACCTCCCAGTTGCGCTCCCGCGCCAGTTTCAACAGCACCCGGTCCGGGTTCACCGCCACCGGATGGCCCACCGCCTCCAGCATGGGGACGTCGGTGTAGGAGTCGGAGTAGGCGTAGGAGGCGGAGAGGTCGATGCCGTCCCCCGCAGCCGCCTCTTCCATGGCCTGGGCCTTGTAGGGACCGTAGGCGTAGAACTCCATCTCGCCGGTGTAGCGCCGGTCCTCGTCGACACAGGAGCGGGAGGCGAGTGCCCGATCCGCGCGCAGGTACCGGCACAGGGGGACGACGATCTCCTCGGGTGAGGCCGAGACGATGTAGACCCGTCGGCCGGCCGCCCGGTGCGCTTCCAGCAACTCGAGGGCCTCCCCGAAGATGATCGGCTCCACCGTCTCCTCGAGGGTCTCGGCCACGATCCGGCGCACCTCGTCGCGCTGCCAGCCCTTGGTCAGGGTGAGCACCGACTCCCGCATCCGGGCCAGGCGCTGCTCGCTGGCCCCCAGGTGCAGGTAGATCAGCTGGCTGTACAGGGCGCGCAGCAGGGTGCGCCGGGAGATCATCCCCTGCCGGTACAGGGGCCGCCCGAAGGCCAGCATGGAGGCCTTGGCGATGACCGTCTTGTCCAGGTCGAAGAAGGCGGCTTCCACCGCGGCCGATCCTACGAGCCCGGGCGGTCCGCCCGGCGGCCGTGCGCCGGGGTGACACCAACGGACTAGTTCACCCCGTAGGCTCGACTCCGCAGGGGCTCGGTGGCGCCGCCGCCGACCGCGGACCCGGTCGACGTCGAAGGACTGGTGCGAGCGGACATGTACAGACGCTGGATCCGGGCCGCCTTGGCGCTGGCCACGGCAGTAGCAGTCCCGCTGGTGATGGAGGCCCCCGCCGGGGCCGCATCGCGGGGACCTGACGCCTTCGCCGTGCAGGCGGCAGGGCGGGCGTTCCGCCTCTCCGCTGGCGGGCACGCCATCACCGCCGGATCGAGTTCGGTCCGGGCCACGTCGGCGCCCAAGGCGACGGCCCGGGGAATCGGAAGCGACAGCCCCCTCGGGGACTACGCCGACCAGACCGCCTCGGCCACGGGACCCGGCCAGGGCCAGACCAGGTCCCAGACCTGCAAGCACCCCCCGGTGCCCCTTCCCCCGCCGCCAGGGTCACTGCCCGGGGTGGGCCTCAAGGTGCTGTGCTCCTCCGCCCGAGCGTCCACCCCCAACGGCCTGCCCCAGGGGAAGGCCACGGCCCGGGTGGTCCAGGCCACCGTGGACCTGCGTCCCGTCGTGGGCGGGCTCACCAGCCGGATCCCCGCGGGCACGCCGCTCGCCGGGGGACTGCGGTCGGCCCTCGCCGGGGTGGGGATCCCCGGTCCGGTGGCGGGCAGGCGACTGGGCCCGGTGCTGGAAACGCTCATGAAGACGGATCCCTCGGCGGCAACCGCGGTGCTCACGGTGGGCCGGAGCCGAGCCCAGGACCAGGCCTCGCCCGACTCGGTGGTGGGCACGGCGACGTCGACCGGTGTGGACCTGAAGCTCTTCCCGGTCCACGGAACGCCCCTGGTCGATGTGAAGCTCGCCCCGGAGCAGGCAAAGGTGGTCCTGGACCGGGCCACCGGGGCGCTGACCCCCGTGACCCACCCGGTGGCGGCCACGGTCACCGTCGGGGGGCAGACCCGGAAGGTCCCACCCGGGAAGAGCACCTCCATCCCCGGGCTGGGGACCATCTATGGCGCTTCGGGGAGCACCGCCAAGCACCCCCAGAACGTGAGCGCCACGGCCCGGGGTCTCGCCGTCGACCTCGGGCAGGGGTCGACGGCTCTCGCCCTCGACGTGGCCACGGTGCGCGCCTCGTTGGCCTACCGCCAGGGCGCAGCCGCGGCCGGGCCGTGCCCGTGCGCACCGGGTGGTCCCCACAAGACCCTTCCCTACACCGGCGAGGCGCCGTGGATCCCCGTCGCCGGGCTGGCGGCGCTGACGGCGGCGGCGGGGACCTGGCGGTTCCGCGGGCGGCTCCGGTGAGCGGCGGGCTGGCGGCCAGCGACGCGGTGCGCCGTGGGTGCTGAGCGCGTGCCGGCCGACCGGCAGGACCGAGGGGGGCCACTGGCCTGGCTCCGGCGCCACCGGCTCGCCCGGCTGGGGCTGTCGGGACTCACCGGGCTGCTCGCCCTGGCGGCGATCGGCCTGCTCGGGTATCCGCTGTGGACGAATCTCTACCACCGCCACGGCGAGGGCGGCCTGGCCCACCAGCTGGCCACCCCCGCGCTCCGTCGGGCGTATGTGCACCACCGTGTCCCCACAGGGGCCAGCCTGACCAGGATCAAGATCCCCGCCATCGGGCTCAACACCGTGGTGGTCCAGGGCACGACCGAGGCGGCCCTCCGGGCCGGTGCCGGCCACTACCCCTCGACCCCCTTGCCCTGCACGCCGGGGAACGTGGCGATCGCCGGCCACCGGACCACCTACGGCCATCCCTTCGCCAACATCAACAGGCTGCGACCCGGCGACCGGATCGAGTTCGACACCCCGATCGGCTCGTGCACCTACCAGGTGTCCCGCCCGCCGTTCTCGGTCAGGCCGACCGACCTGGCCGTGGCGGCGAACACCCCAGGCCGACAGACCCTCACGCTCACCTCCTGCACCCCCAAGGGCTGGGCGACCCACCGGATCGTGGTGAAGGCCACCGGGACGGCAGGGAAGGTGGCGGCATGATGGGCCCCGCTGCCCGTCGGGCGAGGTGGCCGAGGGCGGTGTTCATGTTCACTGGAGCCTTGGTGTTCACCGGCCTGGTGACGACGCTGGCGCAGCCGGCCGAGGCCGGGAGCCTTCCTCCGCCCACGGTGGCGATCACCGGGCCAGCCCGAGGTGCGGTGGTGGGCGCCGTTGGGACGGTGGTCCGGGGCACCGTCACCCCCAACGGGTGCCTGCCAGGGGCCCCGGGACAGGACACCTTCAATCTCAACCTCACCCTTAGTCCCTCGGCCGGCCAGCCCCCCCGGTCCCTCACCGGGCACACCGCCGGCCCGGCGGCCTGTGGGCCCAGCGGTCACCCCGTCCCGGAGACGTTCTCGGTCGGCCTTCCCAACCTGGACTCGAGTGGCGCCTGGAAGGTGATGGTCAAGGCCTCCCAACGTGGCCCCGTCTCCTCCTCGTCGAGCCGGCCGGCCACCACCGCCGTCTCCGTGCCACCCGCCGCGCCCCGACAGGTGGCCACCCACCTGCTCGGCGGAGGCTCGGGCCGTCCGGCCGTGGTGGTCGCCTGGGCCCCCGGGCCCGAGCCCGACATCGCCAGCTACAACGTCCTGCGCCGCTCCGGGGGCACCTGGCGGGTGGTGGGGACCACCGCCGCCACCTCCTACCGGGACCCTGGGGTGACCGGGGGCAACCGGTACGCCTACCGGGTGGTGGCCACGCGGCGAGGCGT
>DASQQH010000492.1:0-3429 GCA_035643555.1 Acidimicrobiales bacterium
CGACGTACATCCGGGCCCGGGCGGCGCCCTGGCGCACGGCCCGGGCGGCGGTGTAGGCGGCGCCGTGGTACCAGGCCAGAGCCGCCTGCCGGTCGGGGAACTCGATGACCACGGTCCGCCCCGCCGGCGCCTCCCCCTCGAGCACGTCGAGCTCCCCGCCCCGGACGACGTAGCGGCCCCCGGCGGCCCGGATGCTCTCGGCCGCCAGGGGTCGGTACTCGTCGTAGCGCTCCGGGTCGATGATCTCGCCCTGGTAGATAACGTACGCCGCCATTGTCTCCTCCATGGTGGACCTGCGGATGTCCCCCGAGGATGCCTCATCCCGGCCCTCTCCCCTCACCCGGGCACCGGGACGGCCCACGGCCGGTCACCGGCCCGGCCGCTCCCTGCCCGGCACGGCACGGGTGCGCTCCGGACCGGCCGACCACCGGGGCGTTCGGGCACGACAACGCCGCCGTTCCCACCCGACCTGGCCAACCAGGATGGACCCCGCCCCGACGCTGGACGGCGAGCACGATGCCAACGCCACCGCCGTCCATGGGCGGTCCCGGGGAACGGCCGTCAGCGACGCACCCGCTGGCGGGGTGGCATCCGGTGCTGGCGCTTCGCCACCGTCAGGACCACGGTGGCCGACACGGCGACACCGGTGGTGATGAGCAGCGCTGCGAGGGTCGGTGCGTCCACAGCTGATCCCCCTCCGGCCGAACCTGATGATGTGGACCACGCTGGCGACGTTGCCGTTCCAGGCAGGGTACCGGCACCGGTCGCGAAATCACCAATTGCCGGCACGGTCGCGCCGGCGTGGGCACCGGCCGCATCGGTGCCGACATTTCCGGTGCGGGCCATGGGTCGTGCAGCCGATCCCACCCGGCGTCGCGGCGAGGGCCGCACCAGCCCTTGGCGCGTCATTTCCCACCGCGGTGACCGAACCCGCTCCCAGCGAGGCGGGGTCGGTCCCGGTGACCGCGGATCCTCCGGTCGTGGGTACGGCGCCGGTTACCGCCTCCGGCCACGTCGTCCCCGGTGGCGGGGGACGACGCCCCTCGCCTCCCGCCCCGCGGTGACACCACCCCGCAAGTACCGGCGGTCCACCCTCCCGCCGCTCGATCGTGGGGCCCCTCCCCGCTCGGGACCGGTTGCACGGGGCTGGCCACGGCGGGTTTGATCGGGTATGGCGTCGATCGAGGACCTGTGGCCGCTCAGCCGCCTGGTGCTGCGGATCGGGGATCTCGAGCTTCGCTATCCCGGTGACGCCGACCTGGCCGAGCTGGCCGAGCTGGCCCGCGAGCCCATCCACCATCCGGGGACCATGCCCTTCTCGACCCCCTGGACCGACCAGCCGCCCGAGGACCGTGCCCGGAGCCTCCTCCAGTGGCACTGGGGGCTGCGGGCGGGCTGGGCGCCGGACGACTGGCGGCTGGAGCTCGTCGCCGTGCGGCGGGGCGAGGTGGTGGGCACCCAGGGCCTGCACGGCGCCAGGTTCGCCCTGCGGCGCGAGGTCGAGTCGGGCTCCTGGGTGGGCGGGCGGTTCCAGGGCCAGGGCATCGGCACCGCGATGCGCCAGGCGGTCCTGCGGCTGGCCTTCGCCGGCCTCGGGGCGCACGCCGCCCGAAGCGGGGCGTTCGCCGACAACCCGGCCAGCCTGGCGGTCTCCCGCAACCTGGGCTACGCCGAGGACGGCACCGAGACCGAGGTCCGCCGCCACGAGCCGGCGACCCTGATCCGCCTCCTCCTGCCCAGGGCCGTGTGGGAGGCCAGATCGCGGACCTGGCCACGGGTCACCGTCGCCGGGCTCGAGGGCTGCGCCGCCATGTTCGGCCTCACCGCGGCCGACCTCGGACGGCCCTGACCCACAGCCCGGTCGCCCCGGCCACCGGCGGGCCCCCACCGCCGGCGCAACCCCCCGGGGTGGCGGGCGGGGCGGCGAGGACGCCCAGAGGGGCGTCGGCGCCGGGCGGTCGCGGTCCGTCGGCCTACCTCGCCGGGGCGGCCGGCCCGTTCCTGGCCGCCAGTACCTGGTCCACCATGGTCCCGGCCTGTCCGACGTAGTTCCTCGGATCCACCAGCTCGACGAGGCGGGCGCGGTCGCAGTGGCGGGCGATCTCCCGGTCACCGGCCAGGACGTCCACCAGGGGCCGGTTGGTGGCCAGCGCCTCCCTGGTCAGCGAGTAGATGAGGTCGTGGGCCCGCTGGCGTCCCAGGACGGGCCCGAGCTCCATCATGACCGCCTCGGTGGCCACCAGGCCGCCCGTCAGGTGGAGATTGGCCGCCATGGCCTCGGGGTGGACCTCCAGGCCCTCCAGCAACGTCCGGGCCTGGCTCAGCGCACCGGCGGTGAGGGTGAACAGCTCCGGCAGCGCCACCCATTCGATCTCCCAGGGGCCGGTCGACCGCTCGTGGTCGGCCACCATTGCCTCCAGCATCGCGGCGACCAGCTGGCGGGAGACGCCAACGCAGGCGGTGATGAAGTTGCAGGAGATGGGGTTGCGCTTCTGGGGCATCGTGGAGCTCGAACCGCGACCCGGCTGGAAGGGCTCGAACACCTCGCCCACCTCGGTCTGCATCATCAGCTTGACGTCGGTGGCCAGCTTCCCCAGGGTGCCGTCAACCAGCCCGAGAAACGACGCCACTTCCCCGAATCGGTCCCGGGCGGTGTGCCAGGCGATCTCGGGTTCGCCGAGGCCCAGCTCGGCCATCAGCTCCCGCCGCACCTCGAGACCCCGGGGCCCCAGCGATGCCAGGGTCCCCGCCGCCCCGCCCAGCTCCCCCACCATGACCCGGGGCCAGAGCTGGGACAGCCGCTCCCGGTGCCGATCGACGGTCGCCAGCAGACCGGCCACCTTGAACCCGAAGGTCACGGGGACCGCCTGCTGGAGGTTGCTGCGCCCGGCCATGGGGGTGTCCCGGTGGGTCGCTGCCAGGCTGGCGAGGCGCTCGGCGATGGACCCGAGATCGGTGTCCACCAGGGTGAGCGCGTCCCGCAGCTGCAGCACGGTGGCGGTGTCGGTGATGTCCTGGGTCGTGGCCCCCCAGTGGACGTACCGACCGTGGTCCTCCCCGCAGGCGGCCACCACCTGCTCCACGACGGGCAGCACCGGATAGCCGATGACCTCCGTGCGGTCACGGACCAGGTCCAGGTCGAGCTCCTCCACCCGGCAGTGACGTGCGATCCCCGCGGCCGCCTCCTCGGGGATGATGCCCAGCCTGGCCTGGGCCGCGGCGAGCGCCTTCTCCACGTCCAGGTAGCGCTGCAGCCGCTCCCGGTCGGAGAAGACCCGCCGCATTTCCTCCGTGCCGACGAGGTTGCCGTACACCCCGGAATCGATCGCCGTCGCCGCCAGGTCCATGAGGATGATGTCCTTTCTCGATCGGTCCGGTGGTGGCCACCAGCCTGCCCGCTCGGCCCCGGGGACCAGGCATCCCTCCCGG
>DASQQH010000493.1:0-5708 GCA_035643555.1 Acidimicrobiales bacterium
CCCGGAGCGGTGGGGAGGCGCCGGGGCTCGTGGCGGCGGGTGGTCGTCGCCTCCGCCACAGGAGTGACAGCCGGCCGGTGCCGGGGCCCAGGGGGTCCGGCACCGGCCGGTGCGGCGACCTGTTCAGCTGACCCCGTTGGCGGCCAGGAACTTCTTGGCCACGGTGGCCGGGTTGGCGTGGTGCAGCTGGACGGCGGCGTTCATGGCCCGGATCGCCTTCAGGCTGAGCAGGGAGTCCACCCAGTTGAGGGTCTGGGTGAAGGCCGGCCCCTCCTTCTTGATGGCCGCGTTGCTCACCACCGGCACGACGTGCTGGAAGCCCATGATGTGGTGGGGGTCCTTCAGGATGTGATAGCTCCCCGTGCCGAGCTCGGCGTCGGTGCTGAGGGCCATGGCGGCATTGAGGGAGCCGCTGTTGAGGGCGTTGTAGTAGACGCCGATGGGCAGGCCCTTGTACTTGACGCCGGTCAGGCCATAGGCCTTCTGCATGCCCACCAGGCCCTCGTAGCGGGTGCGGTTGGAGGGGGGCCCGCCGAGGATCACGCCCTTGCCGTGGGGGCCGACGTGGTTCAGGTCGCCGATCGAGGCGAGGTGGTACTTCTTGGCGAAGGCGGGCTTCACCAGGATGACGTTGATGTCCTCGAACGGGGTCTGGGGGAGCACCGTGGCGTTGCGGTGCGCCGCCTCGAAGGTCTTGGCCTGGTGCCAGGTCCCTGCCGCCGAGGGCTTCTGCTTCTTCTTGGCGATCGTCGACACGATCTCCCCCGTGTACTCGGGGTAGAGCTCGATCTTGTGCGAGGAGAAGGCCTTGTCGATGATCTCCGAGCTGCCGATGTTCGACTTGAGGGTGACCTTGTACCCCTTGGCCTGCAGTGCCTGCTGGTACAGGTCGCCGAGGAGGTACTCCTCGGAGAAGTTCTTGTCACCCATGGTGATGGGCGGCTTGTTGGCCCCCGGCTTCCCCGGGGGCAGGGCCACCTTGGCGGCGGTGGTGGCGCCGCCACCGGTGGTCGACCCGGTGGCGGCGCTGGGCGGTGTGGCACTCGAGGACGTGGTGGACGAGGTGGCTCCCGCCCCGCCGCAGGCGGCGCTGGCCAGGGCCAGCACCGCCAGGCCGACCAGGGCCCGGGCCCGCCGTGGCCCGGTCGGCGGACCCGTCCCCGAGATCGTTGCGCTGTCGGGCGCTCCCATTGTCGCTCCCTTCTGTCGGGCACGTCCCCGCCGGGCGTGCCGTTGGGTCGGTGTCGCCCCCTCCTCAGTCGCCGCCGGTCTCGGCCAGGAGCTGGCGGAACTGTCTGGTGAGATGCCCCAGCCGGGTGTCCTTGAGAAAGGGCGCCTCCTGTCGGCGCCGCCGGACCAGGGAGAGATCGATGTCCACCAGGCTGGTGCACTCGGTCCACAGCGGCAGCTGGTGGCAGGTGTCCCCCCAGGGATCGACCACGTGCGACCCGCCCCAGAACGCCATGGTGGCCTCGGTGCCCACCCGGTTGACGAAGACGACGTAGCACTGGAACAACATGGCGTAGAACCGGGTGATGTAGGACCAGTAGCGCCGGGTGTCGGCGAGCCGGTCGAAGCTGCTGTGGGCGCTGTTGCTGGGGATGACCAGCACGGTGGCGCCGTCCTCGACGGCCAGGAAGACCAGGGCCGGCTGCCAGGCGTCGTTGCAGATGAGCACCGCCACCCGGCCCAGGTCCGCGTCGAACGCCCGGGTGCTGGGGCCGGGGGTGAAGTAGTGCCCCTCGTCGAAGCCGTGGTAGGTGACCAGGTAGTTCTTCCGATGCACGTGGGCCACCGTGTGGCGCTCGAGGTAGGCGGCGCTGTTGTAGAGGTTGAGGCGGTGGCCCTCCTCGACGAAGCCGACCACCGCGGCGGCGGGCCCGGTCGCCGCCGCCAGGCGGCCCAGGTGGTCGCCCCGGTCGGTGATGGCCAGGTCGCCCGGCGACGCCAGGCGGTAGCCGGTCAGGAAGAGCTCGGGGAAGACGGTGAGGTCCGCACCGGCAGCCCGGGCCGAGGCGATCTCCTCGCCGGCGCGCTCGACGTTGGCGTCGAGGTTGCCGAGGTGGCTGGCGAGCTGGGCCAGGGCTAGGCGCATGGCCCGTTCCCGGGCCGGGCGGGGGCGGTGAGTGCGTCGGCGAGGAAGGCCTCCAGGTGGCCCCGGAGGGTGTGGAACATGGGATGGTCGTCGAACATCCACTCGGTGTGGCCGACGCCGGGGAGGGGCACCACCTGGGTGGGCGTGCCGGCCCGCCTGGCCAGGCTGGCCGACTCCTCGGGGGGATGGAGGCGGTTCTCCTGGGCGTGGACCAGCAGCAGGGGGCGGGGGGCGATGCGGTCCACCACCAGCTCGGGCCGGAACCGCAGCAGGTGGTCCGCCGACTCGAGGCTGACCCCGCTGCCGAACCCCGGGGCCTTGGTGAGCTCGGCGTCCACGTAGTCGTCGGTGGCCTCGTCGAGGTCGAGGCGGACGATCTCGAAGGGGGCGACCACCTCCGAGGCCCCGGCGACGACCCGGTGGGCGCGGTCCGACTCGATCCGCTCGAGGAGCCTCCCCCAGGAGTCGTCGTCGTGCATGGCCCGCACCGCCCGGCCGCCGTCCCCCACGGCATTGCAGGCCGCCACCCCGGCCACGGTGGGATCGTCGGCGGCGGCGGCGATGACCACCCCGCCGCCCAGGGCCCACCCGATGAGGGCGATGCGGTCGGGGTCGACCTGGGGGAGGGTGGTGAGGAAGCTCACCCCGGCGCGGACGTCCTCGACCTGGTCCTGGGGGACCAGCCGTCCCCGCTCCCCCTCGCTGTTCCCGAAGCCCCGGTAGTCGAAGGCCAGACAGACATAGCCACGGGGCACGAGCGCCCGGGCGAAGCGGGCGGGGTGGATGTCCTTGAGCCCCTGGTAGCCCGAGCAGGCCACCACCGCCGGCCACCGGCCGCCCTGCGGTGGGGGGTCCTCGGGCAGGTACAGGTCGCCGTCCAGGCGGAGGCGATCGCTGTAGAAGGAGACGGGCTGGTGTCTCATGGGGCTCCCATCGCCGTTGTGGGGTCCACTGCCTGTCGGCCCCCGAGGAGGCCGGACAGCCGGTCGGCGGTGGCCCTGGTCACCTCGGCCACCTCCCGGGTGCGCCCGCCCAGGCGGAATGCGGGCCCGGACACGTTGATGGCGGCCACCACCCGGGCGGTGACGTCCCGCACGGGTGCGGCCACGCCCACCAGCCCGGCCTCGAACTCCTCCTCCACCACGGCGTGGCCGGCCCGGGCGGCGGCTGCCACCCTCCCCGCCAGGTCGTCGAGGTCCCGGGGGGCGCCCGGCCCCCCGGGGGGAAGGGGCCCCTCCCCGAAGAGCCCGGCCAGGGCGGCCCGGTCGTGGTCGATCAGCAGCGCCCGCCCCGCGGAGGAACAGTGGGCGGGGACCGCGGTGCCCACCCAGGTCCCGGCCTGGAGGGCCGAGCGGGGGGCCTCGGAGGCCACCGTGAGCACCTCCCCGCCCTGGAGCACCGACAGATGGGCCCGCTCGCCGACCTGCCGGGTGAGGGCCGCCAGCAGCGGGGGCGCCTCCTGGCGCAGCCTGGCGTCCCCGGCCGAGGCGGCCAGGGCGAACAGGGCCCACCCGAGGCGGTAGGCCCGGCCCCCGGGGACACGCTCCACCAGCCCCGCGCCGGCCAGGACCTTGAGGGTCCTCGACACCTGGCTCTTGTCCTCGTCGATGGCCCCGGCCAGGGCCCCCACCCCGAGGCCCCCGCCTCCGGCCTCGGCGCCGAGCGCCGCCAGGAGGGCGATCCCCCGGCGCAGGGTGGTGGCATCGCCACGCGCCGCCGGTGCGCCGGCGGCACCGGGATGGGAGGGGCCGTTCGCCGCCGGCAGCCGCCTGGTCACCGCCACGTCGCCGCAGGCTAGCAGCGGTTGGAGAAGCCACAAATCAAGTTGTGGATATGGCAACAATCACCAGCCAGGGCGGCGATCCGGTGGGGTTGGCGTCGAGATCGACGCCGAGCTGCGGGCGGGCCACAGGAGCCGGCGGCCGGTGGTGCCACGGTCCATGGCGGTGGAGGGGCCCCGGTGGCCCCGCCGCTGGGTTGGGAGGGCCAGAGCGGTCGTTGTCCACCCGCCAGGCGCCGCCGACGACGGGGCCCGGCGGGGGGACGGCGGGTGCCCAGCGGTGACCGCGGCCGCGGCCCGGGCGCGTGTGCCACCGCGGGCCGGGAATTCCGGCGTTCATTATGCGTGAACGCGCCCGGTGACGGCGCCGGCGTGGCGGGTAAGAGCTTGACGATTTCCCTGTGCTGTGCTTAGGATCCCGTGAGTTCAGATGGCGAATGATTTTCGCCATTAGTGAACGGGAGGCGGAGCATGGAAACGGGACCTACGTAGCGGGGCGCTCCCGGTTTTCAAGGGAGCATCCCCGGTCCGGTCCCCTAATGCGACAATTCGAGCCGGCGTACTCCGGCCCTAGGAACTAAGGCTCCTCCCACCGTCCAACGAGAGGGACGATATCGCGCCCATTCTCGTACCCACCTGGTCTGTCCTTATTCGATACCGAAGCGCAAGCGAGGGATGGCATGGTACGGCCGCAGGAATTCCATGATCCCCGTCAGGATCCACCGGGCAGCGCGCAGTCGGAGGCCGCGGTTGTGGAGGCCGCGGTTGCGGCGGCCGCCGGTACGGGGGTGATTCCCGGCGACGAGGAGGTGGTCGCCGAGAAGGTGGAGGAGGCGGTGGCGATCCCGACAAAGGAATCGCTGCTGGTGGCGATATCCGCCGGCCTCGGCTACGGGTTCGACGCCTATGCGGTCAACATTTTTGGCCTTATCATCCCCTTCCTGGTCGTCAGTCTGCACACCTCCACCAAGACCCTGGGAAACGTCGGCTCCCTGCAGCTGCTGGGCTACACGATCGGCACCATCGGGTTCGGGTGGGCAGCCGACCGGTGGGGGCGAAAGGACACCCTCGGGGTGTCGATCCTGTCGTACGGGGTGACCACGGCGGTGGGAGGTCTCTTCACCGCCGTGGGGCCCTTCGCCGCCATGCGCTTCCTGACGGGGATCGGGGGCGCGGGGGAGCTGGCGGTCGGGGCGCCCTACACCGCCGAGGTGTGGCCCAAGAGGCACCGGGCCCTGGGCGCGGGCGGGATCATCTTCTCCATCTACTCCCTGGGGTACATCCTGGCCGCCGTGGTGGCGTTGTTCGTGGTCTCGACCATCGGCTGGCAGTGGGCCTTCTACCTGGCCGTGGTTCCCGCCCTTGCGGTGTTCCTGGTGCGGCGGCGGATCGTGGAGTCTCCCCGCTACCTCCACGCCGTGGCAGAGGCCCGGCGACGGAGCCAGATGGAGCAGGCCAGCGAGGCTGCACGCGGTGGCAGGGAGCCCCTGCGCCACATCTGGTCCACCCGGGAGAGCCGCAAGCGGGTGGTGGTGGGATCGCTCATCTACATCGCCAACGCCTGCGGGTACTGGGCGATCGCCGTGTTCCTGACCGACTTCATCGTGAAGAAGTTCCACGAGAGCCCCCGCCAGGCAATTGTGTGGGCGATCGTCTTCTACGGGGTGCAGTTCTTCCTCTCCTTCGCCGGGTCCCTCCTGGCGGACTGGATCGGCCGTCGTCCGGCCGCCATCCTCGGCTCGGTGATCATGATCGTGTGCACCGTCGTCGGCGCCGAGGCCGGTTCCCTGGTCCTGTTCCTGGTGTTCATGGGCACCGCCGTGGGCATGCTGG
>DASQQH010000494.1:0-2139 GCA_035643555.1 Acidimicrobiales bacterium
CCGGACCTCGTCGCCCATGGCGTCGTCGATCACCTGCCCGAAGATGATGTTGGCGTCGGGGTGGGCGACGGCGTGGATGATCTCGGCCGCCTCGTTGACCTCGAACAGCCCGAGGTCGCTGCCGCCGGCGATGTTGAGCAGGATGCCCCGCGCCCCGTCGATGGAGGCCTCGAGCAACGGGCTGGTGATCGCCCCCCGGGACGCATTGACCGCCCGCCCCTCGCCGGAGGCGGCCCCGATGCCCATGATCGCCGTCCCCGCGTTGCTCATGATCATCTTGACATCGGCGAAGTCGGTGTTGATCAGCCCCGGGGTGGTGATCAGGTCGGTGATTCCCTGCACACCCTGCAACAGCACCTCGTCGGCCATCTTGAAGGCGTTGACCATCGAGGTCTTGTCGTTGGAGACCGTGAGGAGCCGGTCGTTGGGAATGATGATCAGGGTGTCGACCTTTTCCTTCAGGCGCTGGATCCCCTGCTCGGCCTGGACGGCCCGTCGCCGGCCCTCGAAGGAGAACGGGCGGGTGACCACGCCGATGGTGAGGGCGCCCAGGGACTTGGCGATCTCGGCCACCACGGGGGCCCCGCCGGTGCCGGTCCCCCCGCCCTTGCCCGCGGTGATGAACACCATGTCGGCCCCCTTCAGGGCCTCCTCGATCTCGTCGTGGTGCTCGAGGGCGGCCTCGCGTCCCAGCTCAGGATCGCTCCCCGCTCCCAGCCCCCGCGTGAGCTGGCGTCCGATATCCAACTTGGCGTCGGCGTCGCTCATCAGCAACGCCTGCGCGTCGGTGTTGACGGCGACGAACTCCACGCCCTTGAGTCCGGCGTCGATCATCCGGTTGACGGCGTTGACGCCGCCACCACCGATGCCAACGACCTTGATCACGGCGATGTAGTTCTGCGAAGCGCCGGCCATGGTGTCTTGTTGCCTCCGGTTCTAAGGGGTGGACGGTCGCCCTGGGTGTGGCAGTGGCGCTCGGCTTCCCGCCAGGACATGGCAACCCGCAACACGCACGCTAGCGCTGACCGGGCCCTCTCGTCACTGGATGTCGCCAACGGTCGGAACCCGCACCTGGGCCTCTACCTGAATCACTGGTTGAGGGCCGGGTCAACCCCCGTGCCACGTCGACCCTATGGGGTGGTCACCCCCGGGTCAAGGTTGGGAGCCCCGGAACTCTGACATCGATCACCGCCACGTTGTGCAGGTCCACCTGGTTGACCATCACCGCGGCGGACGCCAACTTCTGGTGCAGACCGGTGGTGGTGCCGAGGACGACCTTCCCCCCGTGGGCCAGCCCGAGGGCGACCTGGCCCCCGGGGAGGACGTCCACCTGGGCCACCTGCCGGCGCAGCGAGGCGGGGAGGGCGGCCGCCACCGCCAGCCCCGGGGCGTCCCGGCCGGCGGCCTGGGCCTGGGCCAGGGTCGGCCCCGCCAGCATCACGACGCCCGGGAAGGGGCCACCGGCGCGGGCCAGGACCTCGCCCGCCCGGTCCACCTCGGCCCAGGACCCGGTGGTGGTGCGGAGCTGGGCGATGGGCACCCGCTCGGTGATGTGGACCTCCAGGGTGGAGGGCCACGACCTGGTGACCTGGGCGCTGGCCACCCAGGGGAGGCGTTCCAGGGCCGCCTCGGCGGGGCCCGGGCGGATGTCGACCAGCGGGGTGGTCCGGCCCACCCCCACCAGGGCGAGCACCTGGGCCCGGGGGACGTGGCTGGTACCCCGAACCCTGACCGTGCGGACGGCGAGCAGCGGGCTGTGGAGGACCACCAGGGCGGCCACCCCCGCCGCGCCGGCGCCGAGCCCGCCCCCCAGGGCCCACCACCGCCGCCGGCTCCGCCCGCGGCGCACCACATCCCGCCGCTGGCGGATCCTGGGGTCGATCCCGTCCCCGGCGCCCTCGCCGGGGACCATCGTTCCCCCCCGGCGTCGCAGCGCCCGCCACGGGGCGGCCACCCGCCTGGCCTGATTGCGCAACACTCACCCTCCCCTTGACGTCGATACCTGGCCCCGGCACACGCGGTGGTGCCTACCCCGCGCCGCCTGTCGTCCCTCCCGGCCCGCCCGGGGTGGCCGGCCCTGTCGGGTCCCCCCGCGAGAGCAGGTCGTCGGGCAGGGTGGTGAGGTCACCGGCGCCCAGG
>DASQQH010000495.1:0-3248 GCA_035643555.1 Acidimicrobiales bacterium
GGCGTGGTAGGTTTGTCTTGCGCACGTCGGGCTTCCCGGGGTGCCCCAACGGCACCCCGGGGCCGGCGGTTTCCCCGGGGGGCGGAGACGGGGTAGCCGCTCCCGCCCCTTGCCTCCCATCGGCGGACGCGGCGCCGACAGGCGGAGGGCGGGGCGGGAGCGGGCCGCCCAGCCAGAGCCCGGTGGACGAGGCCCCCGGTCCGCCCCCGACGGCCCGAGAGGAAGGGCGGCGGTGGCCAGGGGTCGGTGTCAGGCCTCCTGGAGCTCGGCCTGCAGCTCCTGTTGGATCTCCATCACCGACTGCTTGGCGTCCCCGAAGAGCATCTGGGTCGCCTCGTTGTAGAACAGGTCGTTGTCGATCCCGGCGAAGCCCGGGCTCAGGCTGCGCTTGATCACGATGACCCGCCGGGCATGGTCCACGTCGAGGATCGGCATCCCGTAGATGGGGCTGTCCTCCTGGTTCCGGGCGGCGGGATTGGTGACGTCGTTGGCGCCGATGACCAGGGCCACGTCGGTGTCCTCGAAGTCGGGGTTGGCGACCTCCATCTCCTGGAGCTTCTCGTAGTCCACGTCCACCTCGGCCAGCAGCACGTTCATGTGACCGGGCATGCGACCGGCGACCGGGTGGATGGCGTAGGTGACCTCGACCCCCTGGGCCTCCAGGGTCGCCGCCAGGTCGGCCACCGCCCGCTGGGCCTGGGCCACCGCCAGGCCGTAGCCGGGCACGACCTTGACCTTGCGGGCCTGGGACAGCTGGAGGGCGGCGTCCTGGGCGTCGGTCCGGTGGACCGGGCGCTGCTCGCCCCCGGCGGCCTGGATGGCGACCCCCCCGCCGAAGCCCCCGGCGGCGATCGCCGGGATGGAGCGGTTCATGGCCTTGGCCATCAGGTTGGTGAGGATCGACCCTGAGGCTCCGACCAGGGTGCCGGCCACGATCAGGGCCGTGTTCCCGAGGGCGATGCCGGTCCCGGCCGCCGACAGGCCGGTGAAGGCGTTGAGGCCCGCGATGACCACGGGCATGTCGGCCCCCCCGATGGGCAGGACCGCCAGGTTGCCGGCCACCGCGGCGGCCACGAGCATGAAGACGAACACGACCTGGGAGGTCGACCCGGCCAGCAGCACCGCCGCCAAACCGACCGCGGCGCCGAGGGCCCCGATGTTGGCCAGGGCCTGGTGGGGCAGCTTGATCGGGCGGCCGGGGAGCAGTTCCTGGAGCTTGGCGAAGGCGATGTTGGATCCCCAGAAGGAGATGGAGCCGATGATGGCGGCGAACACGGAGAAGACCTCCACCTGGATGGGGAGCGCCCCGCCGGCCTTGCGGAACTCCACCCAGGAGATCAGGGCCACCGCCCCACCACCCACCCCGTTGAACAGCGCCACCATCTGGGGCATCTGGGTCATCCGCACCCACCGGGCGGCGGGCACACCCACCGCCGTCCCCGCCGCCAGGCCGAGGACGATCCACCCGTAGTTGTTCACCCCGGGGATCCCCAGGGTGACGAGAAAGGCGATCACCACCCCGACGGCGGCGAGCAGGTTGCCCCGGCGGGCCGTGGCCACCTTGGTCACCCCCGACAACCCGACGATGAAGAGGATGAAGGCCACGATGTACCAGGAGGCCACCCAGCTGGGATTACGGAAGACAGAGGCGAGCATCGGCTCAACCGATCCTGATCACGTCCCGGTCCTCGGACCGCCGGGCCACCTGGGCCTCGGGCCGGGCCCGGACTCGGAACATCTGGAGCATCCGGTCGGTGACGAGGAACCCGCCCACGATGTTGATCGTCCCGAAGGTGATGGCGACGATCGCCAGGAAGAGGGAGAACCCGTTGGTCACGCTGGCGATGGCGATCACCGCACCCAGCAGCACCAGACCGTGGATGGCGTTGGTGACCGACATCAGGGGGGTGTGCAGGGTGTTGGGGATCCTGGAGATGACGTAGAAGCCGACGAACCCGGCCAGGAAGAAGATGGCCAGGCTGGTGGCGAGGGTCACGACGGTCCTCCTTCGCGGCTAGGGGCGGCGTCTTCCACCAGGGCCCGGACCCGCTCGTTGCGGATCCGGCCCTCGCGCACCACGCACAGCCCGGTGACGACCTCGTCCTCGAGGTCGAGGTGCAGCGTCCTGTCCCGGACCAGGAGGTCCAGGAGGGCCTGGACGTTGCGGGCGAAGAGCTGGGAGGCGTGCTCGGGGAGGGAGCTCGGGAGGTTGAGGGGGGCGGCGATACGCACGTCGTGGCGCACCACGGTCCGCCCCGGCTCGGACAGCTCGCAGTTCCCCCCGGCCTCGGCGGCCAGGTCCACCACCACCCCGCCCGGCCGCATCCGCTTCACCGCGTCCTCGGTGATGAGCAGGGGTGCCGGGCGGCCGGGGATCAAGGCGGTGGTGATGGCGGCGTCCACCCCGACCACCTCCATGGCCTTGGCCAGCAGCTCCCGCTGGCGGACCTGCTCCTCCTCGGTCAGGGCCCGGGCGTAGCCGCCCTCGCCGCCGCCCTCGCCGAGGCCCTCCAGGAGCAGCCACTTGGCACCGAGGCTGCGGACCTGCTCCTGGACCTCGGGTCGGACGTCGAAGCCCACCACCGACGCCCCCAGGCGGCGGGCGGTGGCGATGGCCTGCAGCCCGGCCACCCCGGCGCCCAGCACCAGGACCGTTGCGGGGGGGACGCTGCCCGCGGCGGTCATCATGGCGGGCACGAACCGGCCGAGCTCCTGGGCGGCGATCAGGGCGGCCCGGTAGCCGGCGACGTTGCTCTGGGAGGAGAGGGCGTCGATGGACTGGGCCCGCGAGATGCGGGGGAGGGTCTCCAGGGCCAGGGCGGTCGCCCCGGCGTCACGGAGGGCGGCCATGGCCCGGGCGTCGGTGTAGGGGCGCAGGAGCCCGATGATCACGCTGTGGGGGCCCACGCGCTGGAGCTCGTGGTCGGTCGGTGGGGCCAGCTTCACCACCACGTCGGCGTCCCACACCTGGGCGGGGTCGTCGGCCACGGTGGCGCCGGCGTCGGCGAACAGGGCGTCGGGGATCAAGGCGGCCTCACCGGCGCCGGCCTCCACGGCCACCTGGAGGCCCTCGCCGACGAGCTTGGCCACCACGTCGGGGACGAGGCCGACCCGGCGCTCGCCCGGTTCGCTCTCTTTGGGGATGCCGATCCTCATGGTGGCCGGACAGGCTACCGGAGCGCGGGGGGTGCCGAACGCCCGCAGCAGCCACGGCCGGTGCCCCGCCCACCAGGTCGGGAGGCCGGCGA
>DASQQH010000496.1:0-2325 GCA_035643555.1 Acidimicrobiales bacterium
GATGGGGCCCTCCGGGCCCGCCACGATCGCCGCCCCCACCCCCTCGGCGGCCATGAGCTCGGCCACCGCTCGCAGGGTCGACTCCTCGGTGGCCACCACCGCCGGGGCCGTGGTCATGGTCCCTACCGGGCGCCACAGGTCGGCCTCCTCGTCGTCGAGGAACCGATCCGGGTCGCCGAATCGCTCGTCACGCATGCGCCCAGCGTGGGCCCCCGGCCGCCCCCCGGGCTAGGGACATTGGTCACTTCGCGGCCCGTGGGGCCCTCCCCGACTAGCGGGCGAACACGGCGATGAAGTCCCGGGTCTCGGAGTGGAAGTAGCGGGAGGGAGGGTTGTGCATGTCCGACAGGAGGTCGGTCCCGTTGGCCGGGCTCGCCGGCTGGCCCGGGGGTGGGTTGAAGGTGAAGAAGTCGGTCCAGTCGTAGTTGATGTCCATCTCCATGGCCCGCACGGCACCGGCGTGGACCATCACGTTGGCCAGGGAGGAGACCGACAGCCCGTTGCCCGCCGCGTACACGAGGGCGCCGTTGGCGGTCACCCCCACCGCCGACCGCCACACCAGGACCTGGTTGTCCACCGTGGCCCCCCACTGTTGGAAGTTGCCGCTGCCGAGGCCCGGGACCTCCTGGCCGTGGTCGACGATGAGGGACAGGTTCTGGCGCACCGCGGCCACCTGGGGCCCCATGTGGACCTGGGTGCCCCAGGTGCCGACGTCGACGGTCCCGTTCTTGTAGATCACCAGCGACGCCGCCCCGTTGACCAGGGGCTGGGCCAGCTTGCCGTAGGCGTAGTAGCCCCCGTGGGAGTTCGACATCTTGAACCCCGAGTTGAACGCCGCCACCAGGGAGGGGCGCAGGGAGGTGGCGATCGGGGCGGCGTAGGGCCAGGGGCCCCCGCCGGGCTGTTCGGAGCCGGCGAACATCTTCGCCGTGAGCAGCTTGGGGTCCATCCAGGCCACCCCGGTGACCAGGCTGGTGTGCACCGGGTCCGGCCGGAGATCGGCGGTGTAGACCGCCGGCAGCCCCGCCACCCGCCGCCCCGCGGGGTGCCAGACGCCCTCGCCGGGGAGCGGCGGGGAGACGATGGGGGTGATGCGGGCGGGGGGAGGCAGGTGGGGGGCCTGGCGGGCCGTGGTGGACGGGGCCTGGGCCGTGCTGCCCGTGCGTCCAACGGCGGGCCTGGTGGCCCCGGGGTGGATCAGGCCGGGCGGGGGCGCGCCACCCTTGGGCGGGGGGTGGTGGCCGTACCACCAGTTCTCGACCCCGGCCACGAACCATCCCCCGCCGTGGGCGCGGATCCACTCCACCGAGGCAACCCCCGGCCCCCCGTTCCCGGGGACGCTCAGGGCGTGGCCGTAGGACCAGCCCACGGGGACCAGCACCACGACCAGGGCGATGGTGAGGCCCCGCAGCCAGGGGTGCCCGGGCAGGAACCGGGCGACGCGCTTGGACAGCGCTCGCCGGATGGCGGCGACGGCGGTGGCCAGTTCCTGTCTGGTTCCGGAGTTAGTGTCCCGCATGTACCCAGGTGGCCCAGCCCCCGGCAAGCCCCTTGGTGGCCACGCCCAGCGCCAGGCCAGCCACCAGACTGGCCACGACCAGGGCCAGTCGCAGATAAGGGTAGTGGGCGGCCGCGTCGACCCGGGCCCCGGCCCGGTCGGCCCAGGCGAGGCGGCCGGCGCGCAGCACGTGGGCCAGCACGTGGATGGTCATCGCCCCGAACCAGAGGACGAAGGTGGCCTTGTGCACCAGGATCCACCCGTGGGCCGAGGGCCCGGCCAGCCACGCCCCGACCCCACTGGCCAGCACCGCGGCGGTGGTGATCACCACCACCGGGCCCAGGGCCCGCAGCAGGGGGTGGGGCGGCCCGGCCCGACGGTAGCGGGGGTCACGCAGGTAGTAGCGGGTGAACCGCCACAGGGTGGATCCCACCTTGAGGGTCACCGGCGGGATGAGGGCCAGGCCGAGGGCGATGTGCCAGGACAGCAGGGGCCCGATGAAGGGGATGGTGGCCCCCTCGGCGAAGAGCATGACCACCAGCAGGATCCCGGTGGCCCCGGTGAGCCGGGCGTTGGCCTCCACCCCGGGGTCCGGCCGGCCCGGCGCCTGACGGCGCCCGCCCAGGGCGGCCATGGCCCCGAGGTCCCGGGCCGGACGGCTGCTCGGCCGCGGGTCCCGGGCCCGTCCGGGCGCCGGCGACGATGGGCGCTCCAGATCGCTCACCGGCCCAGTGTGGGGGGCCACCCCTGAGAGGACCCTGAGAGGCCGTGGCCGGCGGCGCCGGTCAGCGGGGCGGACCGGCGGGGCCCGGCGCTGGGTGCCGACG
>DASQQH010000497.1:0-9951 GCA_035643555.1 Acidimicrobiales bacterium
GTGGTGGGCCGCTGGCGGTCGAGACGCTCGGTCCGGGCGAGGTGGTGGGACTGTCGTGGCTGCTTCCTCCCTACCGTTGGCAGTGGGATGCACGGGCAATCGAGCCCGTCGGCGCGGTGGCGGTCGACGCCGCTTGCCTACGGGCCACGTGTGACCGGGATCCGCGACTGGGCTACGAGCTGATGAAACGGTTCGCGCTGGTCATGGAGGCGCGGCTCCACAGGGCTCGCCTCAAGGGCCTGGACCTGTACGCGCATGATGCCGTCGGCTGAGACCGGCTCCTCCCCGGGAGACGGAGATGGCAGCGTTCCCAGGCGCTATCGCGTGGTCGACAGCCACCGGGAGACCGCCGAGACCGTGAGCCTGTCCCTGGCGCCGCTCGAGGAGCCGCTCCCCCTCGCCGCCCCCGGCCAGTTCAACATGCTGTGGTCGTTCGGGGTCGGTGAGGTCCCCATCTCGGTGAGCGGGCTGCCTACCCGCCCTGACGGCCCCGTCGTTCATACGATCCGTGCGGTGGGTGCGGTCACCGAAGCCCTGTGCGGGGCCGCTCGAGGGCAGGTAGTCGGCGTGCGAGGCCCATATGGCACCTCCTGGGGGGTGGAGGGCGCCCTCGGGCGGGACGTGGTGGTAGTGGCGGGGGGTGTGGGGCTGGCGGCCCTACGGGCCGCGGTGGCGGCTCTGGTGGCCAACCAGGACCGCTACAACCGGGTCGTCGTCCTGGTGGGTGCCCGCTCGCCCGCCGAGCTGTTGTTCGCAGAGGAGGTAGGAGGGTGGGAGACCGGGCCCCGGATGGAGGTGGCGGTCACGGTGGACCGGGCCGACCCGGGATGGCGGGGCGAGGTTGGTGTGGTCACCCGTCTCGCGACGCAAGCGCGGTTCGATCCCTCCAACGCCGTGGCTCTTGTGTGTGGGCCCGAGGTCATGATGCGGTTCGTCGCCCGTGCGCTGCTCGACCGCGGTCTCGAAGCTCAGAACATCCTGGTCTCGGTGGAGCGGAACATGAAGTGCGCTCTCGGGCACTGCGGTCACTGCCAGCTGGGGGCGGTATTCGTTTGCGTTGACGGCCCAGTCTTCACCTGGGACCGGCTCGTTCCCCTCCTTGAGGTGAAGGAGCGTTGATGCCTGGATCCGGGCGTAAGCTCGCCGTATGGAAGTTCGCCTCCTGTGATGGGTGCCAATTGACGTTGCTCGACTGTGAGGACGAGCTGCTCGAGCTGGCCGGGACCGTGGAGATTGCGTACTTCCTCGAAGCTACGCGGGACTCGGTTGATGGCCCGTATGACCTCTCGTTGGTCGAGGGGTCGATCACCACGCCGGCCGACGCCCAACGGATTCGCGAGGTCAGAAAGGCCTCCAAGCGACTCGTTACGATCGGCGCCTGCGCAACATCTGGTGGAATCCAGGCATTGCGTAATTTTAGCGATGTGGAGCAGTTCGTGGCGACTGTCTATGCTTCATCCGAGTACATCGCCACGTTGCATACCTCGACAGGTATCGCCGACCACGTACCAGTCGACTTTGAGTTACGCGGCTGTCCCATCGACCGGGGACAGCTCCTCGAGGTCCTGTCAGCATTCCTGAGTGGCCGCCGTCCGAATGTGAGCGCCAAGAGCGTCTGCATTGAGTGCAAACAGCGGGGAAACGTCTGCGTGATGGTCGCCCATGGGACACCATGTCTGGGTCCCGTCACCCACGCTGGCTGTGGAGCCCTGTGTCCAGCCTTTCGGCGGGGGTGCTATGGCTGCTTCGGCCCAATGGAGACGCCCCAGACCGACTCGCTCTGCCGCTGGCTCGGTCGACTGGGGGTGTCTCACAGGGACCTGGTGCGAGTGTTCCGGACATTCAACGCCAATGCCGAGGCGTTCAAGCGAGCCGGACTGCGTCACGATCACCCCGGAGAGTCGGCACCGAGTAGCTCCGAGCCCGAGGGGAGGGTCCGGTGACCCACTCCCGTAGCCGGAGGGTTGGGGTGGGGAGGCTGGCGAGAGTCGAGGGCGAGGGTGGGATGTACGTGGCGCTGCGGGATGGAACGGTCACTGAGGTCCGGTTGGAGATCTACGAGCCACCGCGATTCTTCGAGGCATTCCTCCAAGGCAGAGGTTACACCGAACCCCCAGACATCACAGCTCGCGTCTGCGGGATCTGCCCCATCGCCTACCAGGTGAGCGCGTGCAATGCCATCGGGAACGCATGCGGCGTGGAGACGGACGAGCGGGTGGAGCGGCTCCGGCGGCTCGTTTACTGCGGAGAGTGGATCCAGAGCCACATGCTGCACATCTTGCTCCTGCATGCACCGGACTTTCTCGGCTACGAGAGCGGTATCGCACTGGCGGCCGATCACCGTCGGATCGTGGAGCAGGGGCTCGCCTTGAAGAAGGTCGGCAACGATCTCATGGCTCTGGTCGGGGGCCGGGCGATCCATCCGGTGAATCTCCGGGTAGGCGGCTTCTATCGAGGGCCAGGCGTCTCCGACGTGCGCGCGATGATGGATCGTCTCTGCTACGCGAGGGACACCGCGAGTGAGATCGTCCAGTGGGTCGCCGGATTCGACTTCCCGGATCACGAGGTCGACTACGTGTTCGTCGGCCTCCGCGAACCCGGGGAGTATCCGATCACCCGAGGTCGATTGGTGTCTAGCCAGGGGCTCGACGCGCCGATCTCGGAGTTCGAGGCGCACATTGTCGAGGAGCAAGTGCCACACTCGCACGCGCTGCACGCCAGGCTCCGGGATGGGGGTCCGTACCTGACGGGTCCGATGGCACGGTATGCGTTGAACTTCGAGCTCCTGCCCGATGTGGCTCGGACGGCAGCGCTCGAGGCCGGACTGGGACCGGTGTGCCGGAATCCGTTTCGCAGCATCGTGGTGCGGGCTGTGGAGGTCCTCTATGCGTGCGATGAGGCGATTCGGATCGTGGGTGACTATGAGGCGCCTGATCCAGAGCTGCCAGTTGTCCCGGCCCGAGCCGGGGTGGGGCGCGGTGCGAGCGAGGCACCGCGGGGTGTGCTGTTGCACAGGTACCAGCTGGATGGGGAGGGCACGATTTTGGACGCGAGAATCGTTCCTCCGACCTCCCAGAACCAGGCCACGATCGAGGCGGACCTTCGGAAGTTCGTCGAGGGCCACGCGGACTTGGACGACGAGGCACTTGGTCGGGGGTGCGAACAGGTGATCCGGAACCACGATCCCTGCATCTCTTGTGCCACTCACTTCCTGGACCTTCGGGTGGATCGGTTGTGAGGCACGCAAATGGCTCTGGAGCGTGGCGGACGGTGCACGCGGACCGCGGTACACGAGGTGGGGCGATGTGTGAAAGCCGGTGGCGCCTGTACGGTACTCCGGGCATCCATGGCTTGGGGCGGGCACGGGAGTCCGGGACGCAGGTGCTCCAGTTCGGGTCCCTGGACCGACGATGCCGGGGGCGTCGATGCCGGCGTACTGCCGAGGACGGGGGTCTCGGTTGGCGGGTGCAGCTCGGGCTCATCGCGGACGCCGAAGCCCGGGGTGGTGACGCCCGGACACGGCAACGGGCGGGAAGCTCCTGGCGCCCCGATTGCTCTGGTGCCATGCGGGCCCGGTCGGGCGGTGGCCGGCGAGCACGAGGGGAGCGCTGCCCGTGGTGTGGATGCCGTTCCTGGCAGCGGTGACTGCGGCCGGAGCTGGGTGGGGACGCCGGTGGTCCTTGTCCCTCAGGCCGGTCCTCGCCCGGTCAGGGGATGCGTGCACCGAGGCGGCAACGCCCATCGCTTGTGGGGCGGACCGGGAGCTCCGATGGCACGCCAGTTCAGGGAGTGTGTCCCCCGTGGTGCGGCCCAAAAATGGGCTGGACCCCTTTCCCCTTCTGTACCTGCTGCTGCTCATATCTCATAATGGCTTCACCCCCACTGCCGAGGAGCATCCCGAAGCTGCCGATGATGAAGAAATAGACACCGGAGGTATGCAATGAGGCGAACAGGAACATCACGCTTCCCACGACGAATGTTGCATTCCCGAACGCGCCAACCGCCATGTGTATTACCGGTTGCTCTCGGACAAACCAGCGAATGCGTAGGTCAGGTCGAGTGAGAGTCGCGCGAACGCCGCTCATACAGAGAATATAGCTTGGCCTGAACAGTCGTGCTTGGTGCGGCAAATGGGTGTCTCCGGCAGGGATCGAACGAAGTCGGGGGTGGCAAGTGGACAAGGCGGAACGTTGTGCCGTAGGGGTTGGGCAAAGTGTGGCGTGCGAGAAGGGCAGAGAGAACCGAGGTCACCCCCGGCACGCGGGTAGGTGTGCGGCACCTTGAGCGGGCGGGGGCCCGATGAAGCCGGCGTGGCGGCAGCGGTACCGGGTGGCGGGCTCGCTCGGCAGGGTCCAGGGGATGGGGACGGGGCGGTGCTGGTTCTCAGTGCAGACGGCGCGAAGACGGAGGCACCGTCCGCTGGCGTGGGTCCGTCTTGTATATGAGGAGCGCCACGGCCAGTCCAGAGGCGACGAGGAGGCTGGCCACCCACCAGAATCCAGCGCTCAACCCGAGGGCCGTTGCCACGCCCGCGGTGAGGAGCGGACCGATGGCGTCGCCGCATCGCGCCACAGGCGGTAGACGCCGAGGGATTCGCCCCGCCAGGCCGGGTGGGAGATGTCGGTCATGGCGGTGAGGAGGTTGGGGTACAGGGCGACGGTGGCAGCTCCCATCACGACGGCGGCGCCGAGCCGGATGCCGAGGCCGACAGCGGTGACGAACCAGCCCACCGCCAGGCCCTCGGCGAGGAGGCCGCCGACGATCTGCCACTTGCATCTCACGCGGTCGGCGGGTTCCCCGGCGGGGAGCTGGAGCAGCCCCCACGGGGCCGCGTAGAGACCGGTCACCAGGCCCACGGTGGCCACCGAGGCGTGGTGGTCCACGAGCCACCGAGGGACGAGGGCGATCACCAGGGCGTCGGCGAAGTTGTTGACCATGCCGGCCTGACAGCAGGCGGACATGGCGCGCTCCCGCCGGAGGTAGGCCAGCAAGCTAGCCAGACGTGGGCTCAGCTGGCCGGAGCGTCGGCCCGGGCTAGGGTCGCCCTTGGGCACAGCAAACACGTCTTCGAGCTCGCCCCCGTGCAGTCCCGAGGTCATCCTCCTGTTCGACGTTGGTGACCGATGACGGCGGTCTCGAACCTCCGTCCCGAGTCGTCGGAGGGCACGGCCACAGCAGGGGCATGCTCATTTCGGCGACCCGCCTGGGCCGTCTCACTGGTCCGCCCAGAGCGGTGCCGACCGTGAGGATCGCCGCGGCCACCCATGCTCGTCCTGGCATCGTCGTCTGCGTCGGTTGTGGGGGGCCATCGGGCTTGGCTGCAATGGTGCTCAACGTCATCGCCGTACCACCGCCAGTCGTCCCGGGCGGGGGGTCCAGCCGACGTCATGGGCATCTCGCGTCGGCGGAGGGCGTTGCCGCCTGTGCCTCACCGGTGGGTCTCCATCGCCTGGCCACACGGGTCGGTCAAGGTGGTCGGAGCGGCCACCGACAGCCCTCTCCGGGGGAGGTCGGGCCGGCGCGCACGGGTGGGGCTGAGACGGCCTCGAGCGGGCATGAGTCGATGGCTGTCCCGAGGTCTGGGGGTGTGGAAGCGCTACCGCAGGGGGTCAAAGGGTGCTGAACTGGAGACGGTGGCGTCGCTGCAGGACGGTGCCACACTCACCAAGGAAGGGAACGCCCGGCTGGTCCGAGACAAGGGACACGCCACAGCCATCTCCGCCAGAGGGGGACAATACCCATGGAGGACGCCGTGAGTGTATCGGGCAACAACGGCCGCATCGTGGTCGCCGGTGCAGGCTATGCCGGGCTGCATGTTGCCTTGCGCCTGATGGTCAAGCTGCACAACAAGGCCACAATGGAGCTAACGCTGGTCGACCAGCACGACTACCACGAGGTCATCACCGAGCTACCCCGGGTGGCCGCCGGGACCCGCGCCGCGGACGCGGTGCGTATCCCATTCCAGGACATGCTGGACAAGGGGGTCCGCTTCATCCAGACCAAGATCATCGGTTTCGACCTCCCTGACCAGCGGCTGCTCACCGAAGGTGGGACGATCGGCTGGCAGTGGCTGGTGTTGGCGCTCGGCAGCAGGCCAAACGATTTCGCCATCCCGGGCCTTGCCCAACGCTCCCTGTCGCTGTATTCGGCCAGCGACGCCGAGCGGGTGTGGACGACGGTCAACGACGCGCTCATAGCCGCCGCGGCCGCGACGAACCCCGAGAGGCAGCGCCGCCTGGCGACCGTGGTAGTCGGTGGTGGCGGCGCGACCGGGGTCGAGCTGGCCGGCGAGCTGGCCGAGATGCTGCCCGAGGTGGCTCGCGACCACGGTCTGGCGCCCGAGCGGCCGGCCGTGGTGCTTGTCGAGGCGGGTCCCACCATCCTGGCCGGCTCCTCACCCAAGCTGATCGATAGGGCCGCCAGCATCCTCTCCAAGCTTGGCGTCGAGGTCCGCACCAACGCGACGATCGCCGCTGCGACAGATGAGGGCTTCCGACTCAAGGACGGGCAGGTGGTGGAGGGTGGCGTGTTCGTCTGGGCTGGTGGGGTACGAGCACCGGAGCTGGTTATCGACTCGGGGCTGCCGACCGGCCACAATGGCCGCGTCAAGGTCGACCAGTACCTGCGCGTGCTGGACCACCCGGACATCTATGTCGCTGGCGACCTCGCCTCGGTCGTGGATCCGCGGACGGGGCATGCGTTGCCGCCGCTGGCCCAGGTGGCGCTGGAGGAGGGGGAGATTGTGGCCCGCAACCTGGAAGCGGAGTTGAGGGGTAGACATCTGGAGGCATTCACCTTCCATGACAAGGGGTTCGTCGTCTCGGTGGGGCCCCGTCGCGGGGTCGCCGACGTCGCCGGCATCACCACGAGCGGGCGCCTCGCCCACCTGCTCAAAGATGCCATCGAGTGGGAGTACCGCCAGTCCGTCAGGCATATGCGCGGCTGGGACCCGGTCGCCGGGTAACCGTCGCCCACCCTGGGTGGGCGACCAGAGAGCAGGTGCCCCTCGCTGGATCAGCATCCCCCGCCCGCGTCAGCTTCGGCATGGCTACCTGCCTTGCGTGCTCACGTTCTGACGACCCGGGGCGGCCGGCCCGGTGCAACGACATCCATGCTCGTTCCGTCCTCCGTTTCGACCGCCTCTGACCGCCGGTACCGCCCCGCGGCACCCGGGCCTCGCGCCCCGGGGTCGGGTGCACGGGTTCCTCCACACCCCGGGCCCGGTGGTCGCCGACATGGGGGCGACCCTGCCGGCCCTGCTCCAGGTGGAGGTACGCCTGGATGTCCTCGTCCCGCCCGGTCACTGCGGACCCACAGCGGACGTTTGCCTTTCAGAACGCGGTCGTGCCGTCGTGGAGGCAGTGGCGTCGGTGACGGCCTGGCTAGTGCAGCGGCGTCGGGCTTCCAGCGGGTATGTCCTCTACCGGGTACGATATCGCTGCCGACAAGGGAGGGAGAGAATGCCCAGGATCACCCCGTTCCTGTGGTTCAACAATCAGGCCGAGGAGGCCGTCCAGTTCTACCTTTCGGTGTTTCCGAATTCCCGGGTGACTCAGGTGGCCCGCTATAGTGAAAGCGGACCTGGGCCGGCCGGATCGGTAATGACCATCCATTTCGAACTGGACGGGAACGAGTTCGTGGCGCTCAACGGCGGCCCGGACCACTACCGTTTCGACGAGTCGATCTCCTTCGTGATCGACTGTGCCACCGCCGAAGAGGTCGACCACTACTGGCAGACGCTCACCGACGGCGGCGAGGAGATCGCTTGCGGATGGCTGAAGGACCGCTACGGGTTGCGCTGGCAGGTCGTGCCGTCCGAGCTGCCCTCCCTGCTGGGGGATCCCGACCCGGAGCGGGCCAGGCGCGCCACGCAGGCGATGATGACGATGAAGAAGCTCGATATCGAAGCCATGAGGAAGGCGGCCGAGGGGCTGGTGTCCGAGGTCCCCTGAGTCTGCTCAGCCATTGCCGCTGGGCCCTCCGGAGTGTGCCCACCGGCGGCCCGTGGCCCAATGGTGGCGGTGTACAGCTGCCGGTGGCCTTGACCCAGTCAGGAAGGTTCTCACCGGTCCAGCACAGCGCCAGGCGCACAGCCGCGGCGCCGGAGGACCACGCGGCTGGGCGCGCCGGCCCGGCGGAGACCCGTCGAGCTTGGCCACGGGACACCGGGTGCAGAGTCCTGTGGTGCGCTGGCGGCAGGCCGGCCAGCGGTGGGCCGTCCGCCGGGACGTCAACTGACAGGACGAGACGGCGGACCTTTCCCGTTCGGGGTGTCGGGGGCCACACGAGGATCAGTACCGCCGGCCCGCCGGCGCGTGATCGCCTCCGCAGTGGTGCTCGCTCGCGGGCGTCGGGGTCACCGACTCCTGGATGGTTGTGCCAGGGTGTGAGTCCGGGGGATGGGGCATTCCACCACCCCGTCAGCCGGGAATGCTGGTGGAGGTGAGCTGATCCGTACCGGCAGGTTCTCGGTTGCGAAGGCGGGGGGGCGGATCAGAGCGCACTGTCGCGATGTGTTGCGGGCGGCGACAGCAGGGATGCGAGCCCGTGGGAAACTCGTTGCCCGACGACGACACCGTACGCGCGACGATTTATCGACGTTCCGCTCAGGGAGCGACCTTCAGGACCGTCTGATGGTGAAGCCGCTCCGTTTCACCGGCCGCCGCCCCTCGACGCTCGCCGGCGGTGTCCAGGAAGACCTCGGCCCCCGGGCGTTGCGATCGGTCGTATCACCTCTGGGCAACGACCGGGCTACCCCCCGGCGGCCCGGCCCGACCGGCGCTCCAGCCACCGCTCCAGCCCGGCGGCATTGGACGCCACCCCGTTGAGGATCTCGAGCTTCTCCGCCATGGTCGGGTCCACCCCCCGGAGCTGGCCCCCGAAGGCCCCGTGCAACGCCGCGGCGATGTCCCGACCCTCCGACCACGCCTCCTCGGCCACCGCGACCCAGGTGCGCAGGGTGTCCTCGGCCTCGGCCAGCAGGTCCCCGGAGGGGCCGACCAGGCCGTAGTGGGCCAGAGCCAGCGCCGCAGGCGCCCGGTCGGCGAACCGGTGCAGGGAGCGGAGCGCGAGGTCAAGGTCGAAGTCCGGGGGCGGGGCGGCCGGGCGCAGCAACCCCGCGTCCGGCAGGCGGACGCCGAGGGCCTCCCCGGCGAAGAGGATGCCCGAGGTCGAGTCGTGCAGGCCCAGGTGGTGCTTGGCGTGCCCGGGGGCGTCGATCGCGGTCAGTGTCCGTCCCGGGCCAACCGGGATCCCCTCCCCGTCGGCGAGCACGTGGACCCGCTCCTTGGGGGTGGGCTCCATCCGGCCGTAGAGGGTGTCGAGGCGATCCCCGTAGACCTGGGCCGCCGAGGAGATGAGCCGGGTGGGGTCCACCAGGTGGCGGGCCCCCTTCTCGTGGACGTGGACGGTGGCCCGCGGGTAGGCCCGGGCCACGTCGCCCACCCCGCCGGCGTGATCCAGGTGGATGTGGGTCAGCGCCACCCCGGCCAGGTCGTCGGGCCCGACATTGAGGTCCCGGAGCCCCTCCAGGATGGCAGGGACCGAGCTCTGGCTCCCCGTGTCCACCAGCACGGGGGCAGGGCCCTCGACCAGGTAGGCCGCGGTGACCCGCTCCCACCCACCGAGGAGGGTGTCGATCTCGATGACGCCGTCGCCGATGCTCGTGGGCACGGACACCGACGTTAGTGGGGCACCCGTTGGGAGGAACCAAGTGCTGCGCCGGGAAGCGCAGCTGTACTCGTGCACCGGGTGGTGGAGAACGCGGCCGGGACCCCTGGCGCAACCTTTCCGAGGAGCTCGATCCCATGCACCTGGTCATCCTGGGCAGCGGGGAGGCGACGTGGCCACGGCCACGGTGACCACCCCCGCTAGCGGGAGCCCCTCCGGGCGCGGATTGTTGCGCCACGCGCCGAGGCGACCCACCTCAGGGACCACGGTCGCCCCGGAAGA
>DASQQH010000498.1:0-2286 GCA_035643555.1 Acidimicrobiales bacterium
GGACGGCCACCTCGTAGTCCCCCTGGGGCGACCGGCCGAGGAGGGCGGCCACGAGGGCCTGCTCCTCTTCCGGCGGCGGGATCACCGAGCCCGGCGGCGCCGCACCAGGAAGCTGATCACCACGACACCGGCGGCGGCCACGGCCAGCGCGGGCAGGACGCGGCGGAGGACGGACCCGCCGGCCACCCCCACGAGGTCGACCGGCTCGGCGGGCCGGGGGGCGATCGTGCGGGGACCACCGCCGGCCTCGGTGGCGGGTCCCCCTGTCTGGGTCCCCGCCGCGGACGACGCCGCCGAGGACACGGGGGCCGCGGCGGCGCCACCGCCCACGCCCGTGGGCGTGGCGGCGGTCTCGGCCCCCAACGAGCCACCGCCCACCCCCGAGCTACCGGGGGCCACGGGCTGGCCGGTCTCGGGGGCGACGGCCCCCCGGGCATCACCGCTGGCCTCGGCCATGGTCGGCGCCGCTGCCTGCTCGCCCGGTCCGTCGCCGAGGACCGTCTGCTCCAGGCACTCCACGAACTGGGTGAGCAGCTTGGTCGACACGTCTGCCAGCACCCCCCGGCCGAACTGGGCCACCCGTCCGGTGATGGCCAGGTCCGTCACCACCGACGCCTTGGTGCCCTCGCCATCGGCGGTGAGCGAGGCGGTGATGGTGGCGTTGGCGTTCCCCTGCCCCCGGGTCTCGCGCCCCTCCGCCCGCAGCACGGCCCGGTGCGCGGCGTCATCCCGCTCGATGAAGCTGGCCTTGCCCTTGTAGGTGGCGGTGATCGGCCCGACCTTGACCTTCACGGTCCCCCGGTACTCGTCGTCCTGGACCTCCTGCAGCTCCGCTCCGGGCATGCAGGGGGCGATGCGCTCCACATCGATCAGCACGTCCCAGGCCCGATCGATCGGGACTCCAACCCTGAAATCGTTGGTCAGCTCCATGCTCGCAGGTCCTCCACCGTGTCGACGTCAGCTGGCTCCCCTTCGCAGGCTACTTCAGTCACCAACTCCGGCTGTCGCCGCATGAGGGATCGGGCCCCTTCGTCGCCGCCCGCGGGCATCTGGGCCCAGACCGACCTCTCCAGGCGGACAGGATTGCGCCGACGGCCGCCGTAGGTGGCGACCACGATCGGGCCGGGGGGCGCCTCGGCCACCGCCCGCCAGGCCGAGGCGGGGATGAGTGGCTGGTCCCCCAGTCCCACCACCGCCGCCGCGTGGCCCTGGCGGGCGCACCAGTCGAGTGCCACCCGCAGGGAGCCGGCCTGGCCCGAGCGCCACTCGTCGTTGGCCAGGACGGTCAACCCCTCGGGCAACACGGGGGTGAGGTCGACCGCTCCCACCACGACGACGGTCTCGTCCAGGCCCGCCTCCTGGGCGGCGGCCACCGACCAGGCGACCAGCGACCGGCCGCGGAAGGAGGCGGTGAGCTTGTGGTCGCCGCCGGCGAACCGCCGGGAGCCCCCTGCCGCCAGGATGACTCCCGCCACCGTCATCGGCGACGGCCCCGCCCATCACCCGCCCGGCGCCGGCATCGGCCGCCGCCACCTCCGGTCCCCGGGCGCCCCGGCTGCCAGCGCCGACTGCGACACACCGCGGCCCAGCCTAGGCCCCCACCAGGCCGCCGGGGCACCCGCTCGTGCCCGCTTGCGGCCGGGACGGCGGTGGGGGGCCGGCCTGAGGTGGCCGTCCGACACCGGAGGTGGCACCCCCCCGACCTCGGGTGTGGGCCCTTGCGGGACGATGGAGGCCGTCCCATACTCCCTGGTGGGGTTGTGGACCCGAGGGTCCACCCGTTTGTGGTTGGGGACGAGCGCAACCGCTCCCCGAGCAGCACTCGGGCAAAGCGACCCGCAGGGGGGGACAGCCATGGGCCGCAGGGGCTTCTACCGAGCTGGGTGGCTCCGGGCGGTGGCCCGTTGGGCCACGGCGGGGGTGGCGCTCCCGGTCCTGGCGCTGCTGGTGATCAACCAGGACCCCCCGGCGGTGGCCGCCGTCCCCCCGCCGAGCGCCGCGGTCACCGACCCCATCGCCGCCTATTACCAGCAACTGGGGGGCCCCAGCTCGTACCTCGGCAACCCCATCGGCGCCGAGTACCCGGTGGCCGGGGGCGAGGGACAGGACTTCGCCGGCGGGTCCATCTACTACTCCTCGGCGACCGGTCCCCACGCGGTGCACGGCGCCATCCTCGGCCACTACCGGGCCCTCGGGGGCCCCGCCGGGCTGCTCGGGTTCCCCACCTCCGACGAGACCGGGGTCCCCGACGGGGTGGGGCGGTTCAACACCTTCGCCGGGGGCGCC
>DASQQH010000499.1:0-3369 GCA_035643555.1 Acidimicrobiales bacterium
GTGGGAGCGGTAATGTCCGGTGCCAGCGGAGGGGATGGAAAGGTCGTTCCCGGGGGCACGCTCATGCGCCGGCTGTCGAGGGTGTTCAAGCTCAACCCGGCTGGGCTGAACTGGCCACGGGCGGTGATGTTCCTGGACATCGCGCTGGTGACGTTGGTCATATTCTGGGCGCTGGGGTACGAGCAGTATCTTCTCAGCGCCCTGTTTGGCCTGCTGCTTGCGGCGCTGGCTGATCCTGGGGGTGGCTACACGTACCGCGCGTGGCGCATCGCGGTCTTTGCCCTCATCGGCGCAGGGCTCACGGGCCTGGGGTTCGGTATCGGGGGGGGTTCCTGGGGATGGCTCGTCCTCGCGGCGTTCGCCGTTACGTTCGTGGCTGGCCTGGCGGTCGCGTTCGGGGTGCGCAGGTTCGTTACGGCGTTACTGCTCAACCTCTGGTTCATCATCGCCCTTGGCGTGGCGTTCAGCTTGCATCACCACGTTCGTATCACCAGCTACACGTGGGCTCAGGTTGTCGCCTGGGCGGGAGGGTCGGCTCTGTGGGTCGCTCTGACCTTCATCGGATGGCTTATCCGCGGGCGCCAGGAGCGGCCCCAAGTGGTCGCAGAACTTCCCGGCGGTACCTCGCGGCTGAAACTGACCCGCCCGCTGATCATGTTTGCAGTCATTCGGGCGCTGGGCATCGCCGCTACGGCTGCACTTGCGTTCGGCCTGAACCTGTCGCACGGCTACTGGATGCCGATAGCGGCCATCGTCGCCATGAAGCCGAGCCTGGACCAGTCCACCCTCGTCGGCGCGCAACGCCTTGCCGGCGCGTTGATCGGCGCCGCCGCGGCCGCGCTGGTGCTCCTCATACCTGCCAGTGAGCACGGACTCAGGCTGCTGGCCATTGCGCGCGGACTGGAAGTTGTCGCTCTCGTCCTCTTCATGCACGGGGCGGCGACCCGCTTCTGGAACTACGCCCTCTACTGTGCTGCCATTGCTGCGGGGGTCCTGATCCTGATGGACCTCCCACAGCCCTCCAACTACGCCGCCGAGGGTTACCGGGTACTGTGGACGTTGTGCGGCGTGGGGGTCGGTCTGCTCGTCATGGCGCTGGCAGGCCTGCTTGGCAAGCATCGCCCCAAAACCCCACCACAAGAAGCTGTTGCAGAACCAGTTTGAACGTGTTCGGCACGGGCTTACCCTCGGCTTGTTGCTCCTCACGGGGAGCAACTCCCTCGGTTGGCTCAAGGGGTCCCCTGTGCCACGTTGGGCCGAGCATAGGAGGTCGTCGAGGGCCTCTGCCGGGGTTCTCCATCCGAGGTCCTGCGGGGTCGGCCATCGAGGACGGCGGTCACGGCAGCGAGCTGCTGAAGGCCGTGCCTGCCGAGGTCGGTGACCTCGGGGAAATGCTGGCGCAAGGCGCCCGTGGTGTTCCCATTGGTTCCCCGCTGCCAGGGGCGGTGGGGGTCGCAGAGGGAGATCGCCAGTCCGGTGTGGGCGCCACCCTCCTCAAGGGGGCAAGAGATTCAGCCCGAGCACCTGCCCGGCAGCCCGATGCGAGCGTGTCCGGACCACAGGGGTGATGGAGCCATGCGCGCGGGCAGTGGAGGTGCGGGGTGAGGGAGGGTCGGGGACATAAGGCGGCCTGCCGCGCAGGAACGGTGCTCCCGGCTCGTTCAGGCCCTGTGGAGGCGCGTGGGGGAGGGGCCCGGTTGGCCGGGGACGGAAGGGAGAGGGCCGCCGTGGTCCGGCGCGGTCGAAGGGGTTCCGGGGATGGCACTGGGCTCCGTGGCCGGTGAGTGCCGACGGCCGTGGTGGGGTAGGGGCCAGTCAGCGTTCTGGGACAAGGAGCTGCGCCCCCGAGGCGGAAGGTCGCCTGCCTGGTCGCGCGTCGGCTAGCCATGTTGATGCCCCAACACGACGGGAGGCGATCCGAGCAGAAGGGGAGTGGGGCCACCAGGCGGTCGCGAGCGGCGGGGGGAACCTGCCCGGGCAAACCTCGGCGGAGCGTGGCAACCCAGCGGCTCCGGTCGGTCGGTCGTCGCCGAGGTAGTCCCTCTTGCGGTTCGGGCTCCAGGAGGAGACGGGGCGTGTGGGCAGCTCGAACTCCTGGTCGGACGTCCAGGCTCCGCCAGCTCGCACCGGGGCGGGTACTCGAATGTCGGGCTTGCTGGGTGAGGTGCCGGCTGGCGGGGCCCGGTTGGGCCCTTCACCAGGAGACGGGGCCCATCCGGGCGAGGCGGTCGCCGGCGGCGCGGTCTGGCCCGGAGTCGGTGCTGTCCGGCCCCGCAGGCGTTGGCGTGGCCGGGGGTCGGGGTCGACGGCATGCCAGCGGGCGGGGCCTGGCCCCTACAGTGGCGGGGTGTCACTGACAGGGTGGACGGAGGGCCGCGCCAGGGAGCTGCTCGCACCACTGGGGGCTCGCTGGTCTCACACGAGGGGCGTTGCGGGCCAGGCCCGGCGTTTGGGCACAGCCCTTCGGCTGGCGGAGGCCGACGTCCTGGTGGCCGCGGGGTATCTGCACGACATTGGCTACGCACCGGAGCTCGTGGTCTCGGGGTTCCATCCCCTGGACGGTGCCCGCTACCTGGCGGATCTCGGTGAGAGGCGTCTGGCGTGTCTCGTGGCTCACCACAGCGCAGCCGATGAAGAGGCCCAGGTTCTCGGCCTCGACGCCGAGCTGGCCCAGTTCCCCGCGGAGGACTCCGACCTCTCCCCCATGCTTGACTACTGTGACCTCACGGTGGGCCCGACCGGCCAGCGCCTGCGCCCGGATGAGCGCCTGGCCGAGATCCTTACTCGCTACGGGCAAGGCGACCCGGTTGCCGTGGCTACCCGTCGGGCCTGGCCCCGCTTGGAGGCGCGGCTCTCGGGGATCGAGGAGCGACTCGAGAACGGTGGACGCCAGCCGGGGTAGGTGTCGGGGCTGGGGGAGTTCATCTCCCGGTGTCGGTCCGTTCCTGGGACCAGGGTCCTGTCAGCGTTGCCCTGCCGAAGGGAGCTGGTGGGGTTCACTTACGCTGGTACAGCAGCGCCGTGAGGGGTGCGAAGATCATGATGAGCACCCCGGCCGCGGCCACCGCCCAGAGCACTTGGGGGGTGGTGGCGGTGCCGGCCATCAGGGTTCGCGTTGCCGTGACGACGTGGCTCACCGGGTTGATGTCGCTCGCGGCACGCAGCCAGCCCGGCATGGTGCCTGGGTCGACGAAGATGTTGCTCATGAACGTGATGGGGAACAAGATCACGAACCCGATGCTCATCACCGCGCTCGGCGAGCGGAGGACCAGCCCGAGCGTGATCCAGGCCCATGACAGGGCCGAGGCGAACAGCACGACCAGCGCGGTCGCGGCGAGCACTCCGGCCGCGCCGCCGGCCGGCCGGTAG
>DASQQH010000500.1:0-6267 GCA_035643555.1 Acidimicrobiales bacterium
GGTGCCAGTGGCCTCCCCGGTCTTCTCGGCCGGCTCCTACCTGGCCGCCCAGGGTGTGCCCACCTTCGGCTACAACATCAACCCCGCCCAGTGGGACACCGGCCCGGCCATGTTCGGCCACAACGGCTCGTACCTGAATCCCGCCGGCATCGACGTGGCCGGCCCGTTCCTCGCCACCAACCTGGGGGTGACCCGGGTGGCCGTGCTCGGCTACTCGGTGACCCAGTCGGCCCAGTGCGTCCGGGGCCAGGCCAAGTCGTTCGCCAAGTTCGGTTTCCAGGTGGTCCTCACCGACGCCAGCCTCCCCCTCGGTGTGCCGTCGGTGGCGCCGGAGATCGCCAAGGTCCAGAGCTCCGGCGCCCAGCTGGCCGTGCTGTGCATGGACCCGACGGGCGACGAGAAGATCTCGGAGGGCCTCCACCAGGCCGGGCTGTCGAACGTGGCCCAGTTCTGGATCAACGGCTACGACGAGGCCTCCCTCGCCCAGTACCGGCGGCAGTACGAGGGCGTCTACCTGGCGGTTGCCTACGTGCCCTTCGAGGAGGCCTCCCGGTCGCCGGGGCTGACCCGGTTCCTGGCCGAGATGCACCGCCACTTCCCCTCGGAGCCCGTCGGCGAGGTGGCCCTGGCGGGATGGATCAGCGCCGACATGTTCGTGACCGGGCTGCGCAGGGCGGGTCCTCACCTGACCCGACGACGCCTGGTCGACGCGGTGAACTCCCTCACCGACTTCACCGCCGGGGGGATCGAGCCCCCGGTCGACTGGCGGGTGGACCACACCAGTCCGGGACCGGTGAACTGCTCGTCGTTCGTCCAGGTGCGGAACGGGCGGTTCACCCCCATCTTCCACCAGCCCTTCACCTGTCTGCCCCAGAACGCCGCCACCCGGGCAGAGCTGCACAACCTCCCCAACGTGGCCGGGGTTCGCTGAGCCGTGCTCGGGCACTACGTCGTCGCCGGCATCCCCTTCGGCTGCGTCTATGCCCTGGTGGGGCTGGGGCTGGTCATCACCTACCGGGCGGCCGGGGTGTTCAACTTCGCCTTCGGGGCGCAGGCCTACGTCTCGGCGGCGGTGTTCTACGTGACGGTCAAGGACGACCACTGGCCGGTGTGGGCCGGGGGGGTGGTGGCGATTGTCGTCACCGGCGTCGGTCTGGGGCTGGTGTTGGACCGTGGGCTGTTCCGCTTCCTCCGCCAGGCCCCCCTCCTGGTGCGCCTGGTCATCTCCCTCGGGCTGTTGATCGGCATCCCGGCCGTGGTCCAGGCGGCGGGGTTCGGGGCGGGGGCACGGCTGGCCCCGCCGGCCCTCGGCCCCACGCCGCCCGGTCTCTTCTCGGGCCTCGGGGTCACCCTGGACACCAACGAGCTGGCGGTGGTGGTGGCCACGGCGGCCGTGGGCCTGTCCCTCGGGGCCGTGTTCTCCTGGACCACCCTCGGCCTGCGGCTGCGGGCGGTGGTGGAGAGCCCCCGCCTGGCCCAGCTGGCGGGGGTGAACGTGGCGGCCGTCAGCTCGTGGGCCTGGATCCTCTCCAGCGTCGTCGCCGGCCTGGCCGGGGTCCTGCTCGCCCCCCTCTACGGCCGGGTGGATCCCAACGACTTCGACCTGCTGGTGGTGGCGGCCATGGCCGCCGCGGCCTTCGGGGGCCTGTCCAGCCTGTCGATGACGGTGGCGGGCGGCCTGGTCCTGGGGATCGGCCAGCAGCTGATCGCCGGCTATCTGCCCCTGGGCAGCGCCCTCGCCCAGGGGCTCCGGCCCTCGCTGCCCTTCATCCTCCTCCTGCTGGTGCTCATCGCCGCCGGGCCGGCCCTGGACCGACGGGACCGGCGTGTCGACCCCATGGCCGGCGTGGACCCGCCCCCGGCCCAGCCCGCCTCGGTGGTCCTCGGCTACGGCATCGGCCCTCGTCAGGTGGTGGCGGCCCTGGTGGCGGGGGTGGTGGCGGTGGTGTTCCTCGTCGTCGTGCTGCCCGCCTACTGGCTCTTCCTGGCCACCCAGGCGGCGGCGATGTCGGTGGTCTTCCTGTCCTTCACCGTGCTCACCGGCATGAGTGGCCAGCTGTCGCTGTGCCAGGCGGAGCTGGCGGGGATCGGGGCCTTCGCCGCCGGCCAGCTGGCCAACCACCTGGACCTGTCGGTGATCGCCGGGCTGGCGGTGGGCTTCGTCCTGGCCGGCTGCATCGGCCTGGTCGCCGCCATCCCCGCCTTCCGGGTGGGCGGGCTCTACCTGGCCCTGGCCACCTTCGCCTTCGGCCTGCTCATCGACAACATCGGGTTCATCCAGACCTGGGCCGGCAACGGCACCACCGGGATCACCGTGCCCCGTCCGCTGATCGGGTCCCTCAGCTTCACCCCCACCGCCCCGTTCTTCGTGCTCGCCGCTCTGGTGCTGGCCCTGGTCGCGGCCGGGGTGGCGCTCCTGCGGCGCAGCACGGTGGGCCAGTACCTGGGGGCGGTGCGGGGCAGCGAGCTCGCAGCGGCGTCCGTGGGCATCGACACCAGGCGGGTCAAGCTGGTGGCCTTCGCCCTCTCGGCGGGGATCGCGGGTCTGGGCGGGGCGCTGACCGGCTCCACCCTGGGGGCGATCTCGGCGTCCAACTTCACCTTCTACCAGTCCCTGTTCTGGCTGGTGATCGTGGCCATCACCGGGGTGCGGACCATCGGGGGCGCCGTCGGCGCCGGAGTGGCGGTCGTGGTGGTTCCCCAGCTGCTCTCGCTCGGCAGCGGGGGCCTGGGCGCCCTGGCATCGGTGATCTTCGGCTTCGGGGCCCTGTCCTACATCCGCCACCCCGAGGGCCTGGTGCCCTGGCTGCGCCACCTGGCGAGCGAGGGCCTCCCCGAGGCGGGCGCCAGGAGCCGGGGCAAGCCGAGGGAGCACCGCGAGGTGACCGGGTGAGACGCCTGGAGGCGACGGGGGTGGGCAAGGCCTTCGGGGGCGTCGTCGCCCTGGCGGAGGTCGACCTGGCCGTGGACGCCGGCGAGGTGGTGGGCCTGATCGGGCCCAACGGGGCGGGCAAGACGACCCTGTTCAACTGCCTGCTGGGCATGGACCGCCCGGACCGGGGACGGATCCTCCTGGACGGGGTGGACGTCACCCGGCTGCCGGTCCACGAGCGCGCTCGGCGGGGCATGGGGCGGACCTTCCAGCGGGTCGAGCTCTTCGCCGAGTTCACCGTGCGCCAGCACCTGGCGGTCGCCGCCCGGGCCCGGAGCAGGCGGGGGGCCATGGTCGCCGGGGCGGGCGGGTCCCGGCGGTCGTCGGCGGCCGAGGCCGAGGCGGTGGCGGTCCTCCTGGACCGCCTCGGCCTCACCGGGGACGCGGACCAGCCCGCCCAGACCCTGAGCCTGGGTCGCACCCGCCTGGTGGAGCTGGGCCGGGCCCTTGCCACCGAGCCCTCGGTCGTCCTGGCCGACGAGCCCTCCTCGGGCCTGGACGAGGTGGAGCGGGCGGCACTGGCCCGGACCCTGCCGTCGGTGACCGAGCAGGGAGCGGCGGTGGTGCTGATCGAGCACGATCTGGACCTGATCCGCCAGGTCACCTCCCGGTGCTACGTGCTGGCGGCCGGGCGGCTGGTGGTCTCCGGGCCCACCCGGGAGGCCCTGGACGACCCCCGGGTCGCCGCCGCCTACGGGGTGCCGGGCAGGGGGGGAGGAGGGTGAGGCCGACGGGAGGGCCGGACCCGCCGGGGAACGACGCGGCATCCCCCGGGGAACCCACCCCCGGGGACGCCCTGCTGGAGCTGGTGTCGATCAGCGCTGGCTACGGGCGGTTCCGGGCGCTGTTCGACGTCTCCCTCTCGGTGCCCACCGGCGCCGCGGTGGGGGTGGTCGGGCCCAACGGGGCGGGCAAGACCACCCTGGCCCGGGTGTGCTCGGGCCTGGTCCGCCCGGCCCGGGGCCAGGTGCGCTTCGCCGGCGAGGACGTCACGGCCCTGCCCGCCCACCGCCTCGCTCGCCGGGGGCTGGCCCACGTTCCCGAGGGTCGGGGGGTGTTCGCCACCCTGTCGGTGGAGGAGAACCTGGCCCTGGCGTTCCGCCAGGGCCAGGGCCGGGTCGCGGCGACCCGGACCCTCGGGCAGGCCTACGAGCTCTTCCCCCGCCTCGGGGAGCGTCGGCGCCAGGAGGCCGGCACCCTCTCGGGTGGGGAGCAGCGGCTGCTGTCCCTGGCCCGGGTGCTCGCCCGCCCCCCACGGCTGGTGATCGCCGACGAGCTCACCCTGGGCCTGGACCCCGGGATGGTGGAGGCGGTCCACAACGCGCTGGCCTCCCTGTCCGGCCAGGGGGTCACCCTGATGGTGATCGAACAGCGGCCGGCCTTGGCGTCAGCGGTCGCCGACCGCCTGGTCCTCATGCGCCACGGCCGGGTCCACCGAACGGGGCCGTCCTCCCAGGTGGGGGGGGATGCCGACCGCCTCCTGGACGGCTGAGCCACCCGGCCGGGATCGCCCCCGCGTCAGCTCGGACAGGATTTGCCCGTCAGGCTGACCAGCGTGCAGAAGGTGGCGCTGCTCACCTTCCACTGCCCGTTCACGTCGACGGCGGTGCCGGTGGCCGCGCTGCCGCTGGTCGGCAGCAGCTGGCTGCCGTTGACGGTCAGCTTGTAGCTGACCGTCGCCGTGTTCCCCTTGAGGGTGACGCCCTCGACGGTTGCCCTGGTCCCCGGCGGGAGCAGGTTGCGGATCCCGGTGATGAGGGCCGTGTACTTCGTGCCGTTCTGGAGCAGGGCCACCTGCTTGGCCTGGGCGGTCCTGCCGTCGAAGAAGGTGGTCCAGGCGGTGGTGACCGCCGCCTTGGTCTGGGCGGGGGACAACGTCGTGGCGGGCGACCCGGTGCCCCCGCCACAGGCGGTGAGGGTCGCCCCCAGCCCCATGGCCAGGGCCATGCCCAGCCCCAGGGGCCGCCGCCCCCCCCGCCGGGCGGACCGGACGGCCCCCTCGTCGATCCCCGTTCCTGCTGGCATACCCCACTCCCGTGGCTCCGTGGGGGTGGCCCCCCTCCTCGGCCCGGTGACGACCTGGCGCGTCCGGGCCGGCCACCACTGTAGTGATCAGCGAGGTGGTCGGGTGGGCGAGCGACCCGGGCGGCCCTCCGGGTGCGACCGTCCCCCCGGCGACGCCCGGGTGGGGGTGGTCACCGGCGGTAGACGAGGGCCCGCCACTTGCCCGTGACGGGGAAGGAGCTGACCGCCTCCACCGCCTGCAGCAGCCAGCGCAGGGTGTCCTCGTTGGCCGTACCGGGGGGAAGGCGCGCCACCAGGCCGATCCGTGGACGGTCCTGGAGCACCCGCCAGGTCTCGGGGATGGCGAGGCCGGCCGTGCCCACCAGCACGCCCACCGTCTCGGCCCGGGCGTGCTGGACCCCCACGGTGGGCACCTCGACCCGCCCGCGCCCGGCCCCGCTCGGGGTCCAGGTGGCCAGGGTGAGCTCGGGCGGGCGACGCTCGAACAGCGAGACCAGGGCGCTCCGGCGCCGGGCGGGCGCCCCGGTGACCTCGGGCTGGAGGTTGAGCCAGCCGGCGTGGACCCGGTCCAGTTCCTCCATCGTCGCCACCACGGCGCCGAGGTCGGGGGGGACGAACTCGAGGATCTCCGGGGCCCTGGCCACCCGGCGCCCCTACCCCCCGGCCCGGCGCCGCGGGACCGCGGCCCGGGCGCCCACCCACCGTCGGAGGCCCGGCCGCCGGGGAGCCCGCAGCCCGGACGGAGGGTCACCCGCCACGCCAGCGACCGTACTGCTCCGGGCGCCCCGGATCCTGTCGCCCCCGTCACCGGTAGCGTGGCGCCGTGGTGGCGGGCGGGACGACCGACGGCCCGGCGGGGCGGCGGTGGGCGGCGGAGCTGGCGGCCTGGGCCATCCCCGAGGACATCCTGGCGGCCGCGCCGGCGTCCCCCTGGGGGTTCCCCCCCGACCTGTTCGCCGCCCCGTCCGAGCCGCCCGACACCCCCTCCCGCCGGCGTGCCCTGGAGGCCCTCGGGGCCGGGGGATCGGTCCTGGACGTGGGCGCTGGGGCCGGCGCCGCCGGCCTGGCCCTGGTGCCGCCGGCCACCGGGCTGATCGCCGTCGACGAGCGCCCCGAGATGCTGGCCCGCCTGGCCGACACCGCGGCCGCCCGGGGGGTTCGGGCACAGACCGTGGTGGGCTCCTGGCCGACCGTCGCCGACGAGGTCCCCCCGGCGGACGTGGTGGTGTGCCACCACGTGCTCTACAACGTCGCCGACGTCGGGGCCTTCGCCGCCGCCCTGGCCGACCACGCCCGACGGCGGGTGGTCC
>DASQQH010000501.1:0-8486 GCA_035643555.1 Acidimicrobiales bacterium
GCCCCCGAAGGGGACCGCGGGCTTGGCCCGATCGGCGGTCAGCGGGGCGAGGCGCTTGCCCTCGCCGCCGGCGAACACGATGGCGAGGGTGGACCCCGGGCCGCTCACCATCGACGGGGCCAGGGTCCCGTCACGCCCTGCCCGGTCCCGGCGTCAGGGGCTGGTCCATCCCAGCACGGTAGCCCTGGGGGGGTGCGGGCCGTCCACCTCGGCGCCCGGCCCCGTAGCGTGGGCGCCGGCGGCGTCCCGGGCCGTGGTCCAGGCGGCCGGGTCGGTAGGTTGGCACGGCGGAAGGAGCAGGGATGGCCAGGATGAGGAGGCTTGCGCTGATCGCCGGGGTGGCCGGGGCCACGGCGGCGGGCGTGGGGTTGGCCGAGCGGGCGGCCGCCCGTCGGCTGCGGCTGCCCGGGGATCCCCACCGGGACCACCTGCACCTGCTGCCCGACGACGTGGGGCACCGGCGACTGGAGAGCCACGACGGGGGGAGCATCCACCTGGTGGAGCGGGGTGGCGGCCGTCCCCTGGTGCTGGTCCATGGCATCACCCTCCACGCCGGGGTGTGGGCCCCCCAGCTCCACACCCTGGCGGACCGCTACCGGGTGGTGGCCCTCGATGTGCGGGGCCACGGGCAGTCCACCCCGGGGAACGGGGGGTTCGGCCGTGCCCAGGCCGCCCGGGACCTGGCCACGGTGCTGGAGGAGCTGGACCTCTCGGGCTCGGTCCTGGTGGGCCACTCCATGGGCGGCATGATCCTCATGCAGCTGTGCGCCGAGCACCCCGAGGTCGTCGCCGGCCGGGTGGGGGGGCTGGTGTTCATGGACACCGCGGCGGCCCTCCTCCCGCCGAAGCTGGTCTCCCTGGCGGCGGGCCTGGGCAAGGGGGCCGCCCGGCTCGGGGGTGACCGGCCGACGGTGAAGCTCGACGGCCGGGGGAGCCGCGACCGCCTGTGGCTCATGTCCCGGCTGACCTTCGGGTCGTCGCCCCCCACCGTCGCCGTCGACCAGGTGCGGGACATGCTGGGTGGGGTGCCGTTGTCCACGCTGGTCCCCACCGCCCTCGACCTGGTGCAACACGACGCCCGCCGGGCCCTGGCCAGGACGGCGACCCCCTCGCTGGTCCTGGTGGGCTCCCGGGACCTGCTGACGCCGCCCCGGGCCGCCCGTCGGACCGCGGCCACCCTGCCCCGGGCCACCCTCCACGTCGTGGAGGGGGCGGGCCACGAGCTCATGGCCGAACGCCCCGAGGAGGTGGCCCGCCTCCTCGACGAGTTCACCGCCGGCCTCCCCCCGGTGACGGCCGCCTCCTCCTCGTAGGGCCCAGGCGGCCCCGACGGGGCCGGGGCGCCGGGCGCGGTCCGCCGGGGTGGGGGCCCCGGCCGGCCGGGGCCCTGGTGCTCAGGTTGGCGGCGGGGCGGCCTGGCGCGCCCGGGGGCGGCGGGTGAGGGCGACCACCGCCATCGCCGCCGCGCCCAGACCGGTCGCCACCACCCACACGGCGGGGCCCAGGGCCACCCCCCCCAGGGCCACCGGGAGCGACAGCCGTCCCACCCCGTTGGCCGTTCGGTAGGCCCCCTGCACCTGTCCCTGGCGCTCGGGGAACCGCTGCAACAGCAGGAGGGTCGGGGAGGTGCTCGACAGTCCCCGACCGAACCCGGCGACGGCCAGTCCGGCCACCAGCCCGGCGAACCCGTGGAGGCCGGGGACGAGCGCATAGCCCAGGGCCGCCACGCTCACCCCCACGCCGAGGGGGAGCCGGGCGCCGAACCGGTCGATCAGCCGGCCGCCCACGCCCAGGCTGATGGCGGCCAGCACGGCGCCGAAGGACGCCAGCACGGCGCCGATCCCGAGGGTCGACAGTCCCTCGTTGCGGCCCAGGGTGGGCACCAGGAGCTGTTGGAAGGCCAGGTCCGTCCCGGTGAGGAAGAAGCCGAGGACGCCGATGGCCCCGAAGCCGGGATCGGCCAGCAGCGCCCTGCTCCCGCGCCGGCCGCCCCCCCGGGGGCCCCCGGCCGGGAGGGGGGGCAGGAGGCGCCAGGCGAGGACGGCCGCGAGCAGGGCGAGCCCGGCGTAGGCGTCGAAGGCCCGGGGGATGCCCACGGTGATCCCGAGGACTCCCCCCAGCAGGGGGGAGATCGCCTGGGAGCCCCGCCTGGCCGCCTGGTACCGGGCGGCCAGGGCCCCCTGGCGCGCCTCGTCCCGCACCAGGTCGGCGAGGGCGCTGACGCCCGTCACGGCCATCAGCTCCCACCCCACCCCCTCGAGGAGCCGCAGGGGGAACAGGGAGGACGCCACCGGTGTCAGCCCCCCGCCCAGGGCGGCGAGGCCCAGGCAGGCCAGGCCCACCACGAGCACGCGGCGGCGCCCCCACCGGTCGCTGGCCAGGCCACCGGCCAGGGACGCCAGCAGCCGGCCGGCACCGAGGAGGCTCACCAGGAGACCCGTCATGGCCAGCGACAGGCCGAGGTCCCGGGCCCGGAGGGCCCACAGGGGGATGGCCAGGCCGATGCCCATGTCGGCCAGCACGACGACCACGATGAGCCGGCCCAGGAGGTGGCCGGGTCGCTCAGGACCCACGGCGAGGTGGGGATCCCGGGTGCCGCCGACGAGCCGGGCCGCCACGGGCGCCGGCTGGGGGCGCGGAGGACCGCCGGTAGCGTCCTGGGCGTCCGCCTGCGGGCACACGCCAGTATGGCGAGCCCCCCGGGGCGGTCCCCAACTCGGCGGGGGTCCGCGCCCGCCGGGCCAGCCGGGACCACCATGGGACCGGTGAGGAGCCCACGATGACCGAGACCAGTCGGACCGGGGCCGCCGGGTCGCCGCCCGGAGACGGCCTCCCCCCCGGCCAGGCCCGGGCCGCGGCCCGGGCCATCGAGGCGGCCCTGGACCGGGACGGGGTGGCGCTCCTGGCCCCCTGTGACGTGCACCGGGCCCTGGCGGTGGTCCGGGAGGCGGGGCTCCGGCCGCGGTGCGCCATGCTGGACCCCTGGTACAACAAGGGCGTCGGCGGGGTGCGGGACGACTACGAGGAGTTCCTGGACGCCCTGGTGGAGGCGGCGGCCGGCGTGGCCGACCACGTCTACCTCTGGGGGTTCCCCGAGATCGTGGCCCGCCGCCTGGACCGCCTGCCCGCGGGGCTGTCACTGGTGGCCTGGCTCACCTGGTACTACAAGAACAACCCCTCGGTGATCCGGGGGTGGCGCTCGGCCCAGATGACCTGTCTCCACCTGGCCCGCCCGGGGGCCCCGCTGCACCCCGAGGCCTTTCTGACCGAGGCCCAGGCGGCCAAGCAGGCCCAGGGCAAGCTGCGCTACATGCCCGGGCCCCCGAGCGTGCTGGAGGGCCAGCCCGACGTGATCGAGGAGCCCCTGCTGGTGGGGTTCGTGGGGCGCCGGGAGCAGACGGGCCATCCCTCCCAGAAGCCGCGGCGGGTGTTCGAGACCCTGCTGCGGATGGTCCTGGCCGAGGGGGAGGTGGTGGTGGACCCCCTGTGCGGGTCGGGCACCACCGGCGCCGCGGCCCGGGCCGTGGGGGGTCGGGCCGTCCTCGCCGACCACGATCCGGCGTGGGTCGCGGTGAGCGCCCGCCGGCTCGGGGTGACGCCGTTGGACCTCCCGTCGGCGCCCTGAGCCCCCCGGCGCGCGCCCGGTGAGGCCCGGAAGCGCCGCGTCCGCTGTTGTCGGCCCCGACCGATGGGGTAGAAAGGACGGGACCGGTCGCGACAGAGGAGGTTGGTGACGGTGCGTGCGTCCCACATCCCCATGCGTCTTGCCACGGGCGCGTTCATCCTGAACTCAGGGCTGTCCCACCTGAGCATGGACGAGGACCAGGCAAAGCAGCTGCACGGGATGGCCGTGGGGGCGTACCCCCTGCTCGAGCGCCTGGAGCCCAAGCTGTTCGGCCAGATCCTGGCCGGTGGCGAGGTGGCCCTCGGTGCCGCCATGCTCGTGCCCGTCGTCCCCTCGGGGGTGGCCGGTCTCGCCCTGGGGGGGTTCTCCGGCAGCCTGCTCGGGATGTACGCCCGCACGCCGGGGGTGCACGAGGAGGGCAGCCTCCGGCCCACGGGCCAGGGCATCGCCCTGGCGAAGGACTCCTGGATGGCCGGGATCGCCATGGCCCTCGTCGTCGACCACTTCGCCTCGAACCGGGCCAAGCGCCGCCGGCGCCGGACCCAGGAGCGGATGACCGAGCACCACCGGCGCCTCGAGGCCGAGCGCCACTCCCTGGAGGAGGCGCTGTCGGCCCAGCGGGAGCAGACCCGCAAGGCGACCAGGAAGGCAAAGCGCGGCCGGCTGGCCCGCGGCGCCGAGGTGGGGTCGACCCTGGCCCGGGCGGCCGGTGAGAGCGGTCCCGGCAAACGGGCCCGCCAGGTCGGCGCCCTCGCCGGTGCCGCCACCAAGTAGGCTCTTGCGGGGGGACGCCGATGGGGAAGGGCACGGAAACGGAGACGGACTCGGCCACCGGGGCGCAGGCCGACCGGGTGCTGGCCGGGCGGTACCGCCTCCTCCGGTTGATCGCCAGTGGCGGGATGGCCGAGGTGTGGGAGGGCCGGGACCTGGTGCTGGCCCGGCCGGTGGCCGTCAAGCTCCCGCTGGCGCACCTCGCCCGCCAGGAGCAGGCCATGCGCCGGTTCCACCGGGAGGCGGTGGCCGCGGCGGGGCTCAGCCACCCCAACGTCGTGGCCGTGTACGACACCGGCACCGACGGGTCGGACAGCTTCATCGTCATGGAGCGGGTGGTCGGGGCGAGCCTGGCCCGGCTCCTGGCCGAGGAGGGGCCCCTGGCGGTTGACCGGGCGGTGTCCATCGCCGCCCAGGTCGGTGCCGCGCTGGACTTCGCCTGCCGGTCGGGGGTGGTGCACCGGGACGTCAAGCCGGCCAACGTGCTGGTCACCGCCGACGGGGTGGCCAAGGTGACCGACTTCGGGATCGCCAAGGCGCTGCAGGGCGAGGACACCACCCGGGCCGACACCGCCATGGGCACCGCCCGCTACGCCGCCCCCGAGCAGGTGGACGGGCGGGCCCCGGACGGGCGGACCGACGTGTACGGGCTGGGGGTGGTCCTCTACGAGCTGCTCTGCGGGCAGGTCCCCTTCGCCGGCGACACCGACGTGGCGGTGGCGTTCCAGCACCTGCACGAGGCCCCGGTGCCGCCCTCCCGGCTGCGCCCCGAGACCCCGGCCTGGCTGGAGCAGGTGGTGCTCCGGGCCCTGGCCAAGGACCCCGCCGAGCGGTTCGAGTCGCCGGGCGCGATGCGGGCGGCCCTGGTCCGGGGGGGCGACGCCCGCTCCTCGACCGGGGCTCCGTCGGGCGGGGGAGGCCACCGGGAGGTGCCCACCCGGTCCTGGGAGGAAGGGCCGGCCACGGCGACCCTCTCGGGGACCGGGGACCTCCGGGCGTGGTCCCCCCGTGGGGCGCCGGGTCCACCCACGGTGCCGTGGCAGGAGCCGGCCCCGACGGCGGCGGCGACCACCGCGGGCGCCTCCACCGGGTCCGACCGGGTGGACGTCGCCGGGCGCCAGGGGCGAACGCTCCCCTGGGTGGTGGCGGGGATCGTGCTGGGTGCGCTGATCGTCGTGGCCGTGATCGGGCTCAAGGTGCAGCACCAGGCCGGCCGGCCCTCCGCCGCGGTCGTGCCGCTGGCGACGACGGCCGCGTCGATGCCGGGTCCCGGCCCGGGCGCCACCTGGCCCTAGCCCGGGGAGGGTGATCCCGGGGCGTCGGCCTACTGCTCCCGGTGGACCAGGAAGGTCGCCGTGGCCCTGCTCACCGGCTGGCCGCCCGGGTTGCACACCAGGCCCTCGGTCCAGGCGACCTGGCGGGTCAGGCGCACGATCCTGGCGCCCACCACGAGGCCCTCGCCCTGCTGGCCCGGGCGCATCGTCTCGGTCTTGATCTCCAGGGTCGCCCGGGACCGGTCGCCGGCCTGGAGGCCGGCGTTGAGGGCGAAGTTCATCGCCGCGTCCAGCACCACGGCGTGGACCCCGGCCTGGACCACGCCGCGGGGGTTGCAGGCCAGCGTGGTGGGGGACCAGGTCGCCGCCGCCCACCCACCCGGGGGCTCGTCGCCCGGACCCCAGGTCGGTGTCCCGGCCGGGACCGTGCCCTGGGCCGCCTCCCCGGCGCCGAAGGCGTCGAAATGGACCCCGATCGCCTCCAGGAGCGGCATCCCCCCGTCACCGAGCCACCGGGTCATGTCCCGCACGGGGCCACGCTACCGAGCGCGACCCGCGGGCGGGCCCGTGGGTCCCCGGAGGGAGGCCCTCCCGGGGCGCTTGACCGCGGCGAGACGGGGGGTGCATGCTCTTGACCGGTCGGTCGAGTTTCAGCCCGGTGGCCGGATGGTCCCGCCGTCGGTGGGGGGTGGGCCCCGCGACAGGGCACCCGGTCGCCGAGACGCCAGCTGCAAGGAGGAAGGCCCATGACCACCGCCGTCATCGTCGACGCAGTCCGGACCGCGGGCGGCAAGCGAAACGGCAAGCTCCGGGGCTGGCACCCGGCGGACCTCGGGGGTGAGGTGCTGAAGGCGCTGGCCGAGCGCAACGACCTGGATCCGGCCCAGATCGAGGACGTGATCATGGGCTGTGTGATGCAGGTCGGCGAACAGGCCCTCAACGTGGGACGCAACGCCGTGCTGGCCGCCGGCTGGCCGGAGTCCGTGCCGGCCACCACCGTGGACCGCCAGTGCGGGTCCTCCCAGCAGTCGGCCCACTTCGCCGCCCAGGGCGTGATCTCGGGCGCCTACGACGTGGTGGTGGCCGCCGGGGTGGAGTGCATGACCCGGACGCCCATGGGCTCGTCGGTGGTCAAGGAGCTGGGGATGCCCTTCGGGCCCAAGGTCATGGAGCGGTACGCCTCGGTGGGGGGGCTCGTCCCCCAGGGCATCTCGGCGGAGCTGATCGCCGACAAGTGGAACCTCTCCCGGGAGGACCTCGACGCCTTCGGGGCCGAGAGCCAGCGGCGGGCGCTGCGGGCCACCGAGGAGGGCCGCTTCGCCAACGAGATCGTCCCTGTCCGGGTCAAGGACGACGAGGGCAGGGAGACCGAGGAGGTGTTCGACCGGGACGAGGGCCTGCGTCCCGGGACCACCGTGGAGACCCTCGCCACCCTCAAGCCCTCGTTCAAGCCCGACGGGAAGGTCACCGCGGGCAACTCCTCCCAGATCACCGACGGGGCGGCCGCGGTCCTCATCATGAGCGAGGAGAAGGCACAGGCGCTCGGCCTCACCCCCCGGGCCCGGTTCCACTCGTTCGCCCTGGCCGGCGTGGACCCGGTCACCATGCTGACCGGTCCCATCCCGGCCACCTCGAAGGTGCTCGAGCGGGCCAAGCTCAGCCTCTCGGACATCGACCTGGTGGAGATCAACGAGGCGTTCGCCTCGGTGGTGTTGGCCTGGGAGCACGAGCACCATCCGGACATGGCCCGGGTCAACGTCAACGGCGGGGCCATCGCCCTCGGCCACCCGCTCGGGTGCACCGGGGCCAAGCTGCTCACCACCCTGGTGAGCGAGCTGGAGCGCACCGGCGGCCGCTACGGGCTGCAGACGATGTGCGAGGGCGGGGGTATGGCCAACGCCACCATCATCGAGGCGCTGGGCTGACCCACCGACTCGGGGCCTGCCCACGGGGGCCGACGGCCCCCGTGGGCACCCGGTGCCTGTCGTCTTCTCCACAGGCTGTGGATGGCGCTGGGGAGAACTACAACCGTGTGATCATCGATAGCGGGTGGCCAGCAGGAAGCCCGCGCAGATGAGCGCCAGCCCCACCAGCAGGGACCAGGTGGTCGCGCCGCCGGGCAGGACGCCCAGATAGTTGACGATGATCACCAGGAGCCCCGCGACGAGGAGGCCGAGGAGGAGGACGCCCATCCAGGCGGGGCTGGCCCGGTGGCGCCGGGGAACCGGCGGCGTGTACCGCCCGGAGGGGGCCGGGGTCCCACGCTGGCGGCGACGACCTGCCCCGCCGGAGCGCCGCTGGAGGAGTCTCGACCGGTCGGGCATGGTGGCCCGAGGCTAGCCCCGACAGCGGTCCGGCTAGGGTCGGCCGCCGTGGGGTCCCTCCGGGTGCTGGTGGTCGACAACTACGACTCGTTCACCTGGAACCTGGTCCAGACCCTGGGGGCGGCGGGTGCCGAGGTCGTGGTCCGGCGCAACGACGCCGTCACGGTGGGGGAGGCGGTCGCGCTCGCCCCCGACGCCCTCGTCGTGTCGCCGGGCCCCGGCCGACCGGAGGACGCCGGGGTCAGCATGCACCTGATCGGGGAGCTGGGCCCCCGGGTGCCCACGCTGGGGGTGTGTCTCGGCCACCAGTGCGTGGGCCAGGTGTGGGGTGCCCGGGTCGTCCCGGCAGCGGAGATCGTCCACGGCAAGACCTCGGCCATCCACCACGGCGGCCGGGGGGTGCTCGCCGGCCTGGACGACCCCTTCGAGGCCACGAGGTACCACTCCCTGGTGGTGGCCGCGGACTCGGTGCCCCCCGAGCTGGAGGTGACC